>NZ_RZTI01000116.1:0-20009 GCF_003997275.1 Mesorhizobium sp. M6A.T.Ce.TU.002.03.1.1 | reverse complement strand
CGTGGAATCCACAGTGAATTGCGCACGAGGGCCGACAAGGCGCCTGACACCGCCGGCAAGCATGATCGGACAGGCCGCCCCACACGCCCCGCTGGCATCGATCGTGAGCCCGACATAGACGCCATCTTCGGCGGTGCAATCCGCCTTGTCCGGCTCGCATCCAATGAAGTCCGTCCGCGCAACCGCCACGTCGAGCTTGCGTTCTCGGATCAGCCTTCCGGCGGCCAGAGCGCCAAGCACGTCACCTCCCGGCGAGTTGATCACCACGGGCAATCGCCGACCACCGATCTTGTCCAGCAGTTGGCGCAGCCGTTCCGGCGTCTGAGCGCTAATCGTGCCTTCCGCGGAGATCCATTCGGGACAATTGGGATCGCAGAGAAAACTTCTGCCTCGAACCAGAACGAAGCGCATATCGCCAACATCGGCCCGCTGCACGGTTTCGCGTTCGACCGACGCGGCGGGAGCGGGCTTGGCGTATGCCACCACATCGCCGGCCGGCGCCGGTACTTCCCTGCAGTTCGGGGCCACCGGATCGGTGTTGCACAGGGTTGCCGCGGTCAGCAGGTCGACGGCATCCAGGCTGGTAACGAGCTTCGTCTGCAGCATGTCGTAGGGAGCCAGTTGCTGGATGGTGCTGGCCGGCGTGTTCTTCATCGTCTCGAGCACGCCTTGGCCGACGCCCATTTCCTTCAGATAGGCCGCCAGTCTTTTCTCCACCGACTTGCTCATCTCGTAGGTCTTGTAGCTGCCGGCATTCTTGCGGCCGACGATCTTCTTGCTGAGGACCTTCTTCTTGCCCCTCACCACGCGATAGGTGGTCCGGTACTGCAATTTCGTCCGGATGTAGGTCGTGGTGATCTGATGGACGCCGAGATAGGCCCATTGCCCGACCACGCGCCTGATGCCGCCGGCAAACATCAGCGGGCAAGCGGAATTGCAGATGGCGCCGCTGGCATAGGCATTGCCGAAATAGCGAGCGCCCTTGGCATCGTTCTCGTTGCAGCCCTTGGCTTCGGGCTGGCAACCGGTGAACCGGGTTTTGCCGACCGCGATATCGAGTTTGTTCTTGCGGAGAAGCCGGCCAAGCGCCAGCGCCGCTTCGACGTTGCCGCCGGGAGAGTCCACGACAACAGGCAGTTTTCGGCGGCCGACTGCTTTGAGCGTGCGTTTGAACAGGGCCGGTGTGCCGGCTTCTATCGAGCCTTCAGCCGATATCCATTCCGGGCAGGTCGGCTCGCAACCAGGCGCGCTGCTGCGGACGACGACAAACCGCATCGCCGGACCAAGATCCGGCACGGATTTTTTTGTATTCGCCGCGAAGGCAGCGTGTTCCATGACAAGGAACGACGCCAAGCAGATCACCCCCAGCGTCCACCATGTCTGGCCATTCAAACGGTGCCATGGAACCATTTGGGCAAGCCCCCGCGATGCAACCTATACTAGTTAAGGTTTGGACGCTTGCAACAGGTTTTGGAACGACTGCGCAGGCGCATGTCGGCAGTGCCCCAAAAGCAGAAAGGGCAGCCCGAGGACTGCCCTTTTCGCATTCGATCTGACCGGCAGTGCCGGTGTCGATTACTCTTTGATGGTGACGACGATGCCGGCACCGACGGTGCGGCCGCCTTCACGGATGGCGAAGCGCAGCTTCTCTTCCATTGCGATCGGCACGATCAGCTCGACATCGACCGTGATGTTGTCGCCGGGCATCACCATCTCGGTGCCTTCCGGCAGCGACACGATGCCGGTCACGTCGGTCGTGCGGAAATAGAACTGCGGCCGGTAGTTGGTGAAGAACGGCGTGTGACGGCCACCTTCGTCCTTGGTCAGGATGTAGGCTTCGGCCACGAACTTCTTGTGCGGCTTGACCGTGCCCGGCTTGGCCAGAACCTGGCCGCGCTCGACACCTTCACGATCGACACCGCGCAGCAGCGCGCCGATGTTGTCGCCGGCCTGGCCCTGATCGAGCAGCTTGCGGAACATCTCGACGCCGGTGCAGGTCGTCTTGGTCGTCGGACGGATGCCGATGATCTCCAGCTCCTCGCCGACCTTGACCACGCCGCGCTCGACGCGACCGGTCACAACCGTGCCGCGGCCCGAGATCGAGAACACGTCCTCGATCGGCATCAGGAACGGCTTGTCGAGCGGACGAACCGGCGTCGGGATGTAGTCGTCGACCGCCGCCATCAATTCGCGGATCGCGTCCTCGCCGATCTTCTTGTCGGAATCTTCCAAAGCCGCAAGCGCCGAGCCCTTGACGATCGGAATGTCGTCGCCGGGGAACTCGTTCTTGGTCAACAGCTCACGCACCTCGAGCTCGACCAGCTCGAGCAGCTCGGCGTCGTCGACCTGGTCGACCTTGTTCAAAAACACCACGATCGACGGCACGCCGACCTGACGGGCCAAGAGGATGTGCTCGCGGGTCTGCGGCATCGGGCCGTCGGCCGCCGACACAACCAGGATCGCGCCGTCCATCTGCGCAGCGCCGGTGATCATGTTCTTCACATAGTCGGCGTGGCCGGGGCAGTCGACATGGGCGTAGTGGCGGGCAGCCGTCTCGTATTCGACATGCGCCGTCGAGATGGTGATGCCGCGCGCCTTCTCCTCAGGCGCCGCATCAATCTGGTCGTAGCGCTTGTATTCGCCAAAATACTTGGTGATCGCCGCCGTCAGCGACGTCTTGCCATGATCGACGTGGCCAATCGTGCCAATGTTCACATGAGGCTTTGTACGCTCGAATTTACCTTTTGCCATGTGATGTCTCCATTCCTGCTCGCCCGTGCGGGCTTTGAATTAAGTTAGCGCTGCAACCCGCCCGGGTTACGCGTATTTCTTCTGGACTTCCTGAGCGACCGCGGTCGGCACCGGCTCGTAGTGATCGAACTGCATCGTGTAGGCCGCGCGGCCCTGGCTCATCGAGCGCAAATTGTCGACGTATTTGAACATGTTGGCGAGCGGCACCATCGCGTTGATGACCACCGCCACGCCACGGGCCTCCTGGCCCTGGATCTGGCCGCGGCGGCCGTTCAGGTCGCCGATGACGCTGCCGACGTAATCTTCCGGCGTCACCACTTCGACCTTCATGATCGGCTCGAGCAACTGCACACCAAGCCTGGGCGCCGCTTCACGGAAGCAGGCACGGCCAGCGATTTCGAAGGCCAGAACGCTGGAGTCCACATCGTGGTAGGCACCATCGATCAGCGTCGCCTTGACGCCGATCATCGGGAAGCCGGCGAACGGGCCCGACGTCATGACGCTGTTGATGCCCTTTTCGACGCCGGGGATGTATTCCTTCGGCACAGCGCCACCGACAATCTTGGTTTCGAACTGGAATTCGCTGCTTTCCGGATTCGGCTCGAAGAGGATCTTGACGCGGGCGAACTGACCGGTACCGCCGGTCTGCTTCTTGTGCGTGTAGTCCTGTTCTTGGCTGCGGGTAATCGTCTCGCGATAGGCCACCTGCGGCGCGCCGACATTGGCCTCGACCTTGAACTCGCGACGCATGCGGTCGACGATGATGTCGAGGTGAAGCTCGCCCATGCCGGAAATGATCGTCTGGCCGCTTTCCTCGTCGGTCTTGACGCGGAAGGACGGATCCTCGGCGGCCAGGCGGTGAAGGGCGAGGCCCATCTTTTCCTGGTCGTTCTTGGTCTTCGGCTCAATAGCGATCTGGATGACCGGATCGGGGAATTCCATGCGCTCAAGGATGACCGGATGCAGCGGATCACTAAGCGTGTCGCCCGTGGTCGTGTCCTTGAGACCAGCCAGTGCGACGATATCGCCGGCAAACGCCTCTTCGACGTCGGCGCGCGAGTTCGCATGCATCTGCAGCATGCGGCCGATGCGCTCTTTCTTGCCCTTGACCGTGTTGTCGACCGAGATGCCCTTGGTGAGCTTGCCCGAATAGATGCGGGCAAAGGTGAGCGAACCGACGAACGGGTCGTTCATGATCTTGAAGGCGAGCATCGACAGCGGCTCGTTGTCGTCGGCATGACGCTCGATCTCGGCATCGGTCTTGGCGTCGACGCCCTTGATGGCCGGAACATCGGCCGGCGACGGCAGATATTCGACGACGGCATCGAGCAGCGGCTGCACGCCTTTGTTCTTGAAGGCCGAGCCACAGAACATCGGATAGAACTTCACCGCGATGGTGCCCTTGCGGATCAGCGCGCGGATCTCGTCATTGCTCGGCATCTTGCCTTCGAGGTAATTCTCAAGCGCCGTCTCGTCCATTTCGACGGCAGCCTCGATCATCTTCTCGCGGTATTCTTCCGCACGAGCCTTGAGGTCATCCGGGATCTCGACGACGTCCCAGGCAGCGCCCAGCGTTTCGTCACGCCAGACCAGCGCGTTCATCTCGACGAGGTCGACGACACCCTTGAATTCGGTCTCGGCACCGATCGGCAGCTGCATGACGACGGCATGCGCGCCGAGGCGCGAGCCGATCATCTCGACCGAACGGTAAAAATCGGCGCCGATCTTGTCCATCTTGTTGCAGAAGATCATGCGCGGCACGCGGTACTTGTCGGCCTGGCGCCAGACGGTCTCCGTCTGCGGCTCGACACCGGCATTGGCGTCGAGCAGCGCGATGGCGCCGTCGAGCACACGCAGCGAACGCTCGACCTCGATGGTGAAGTCGACGTGGCCGGGGGTGTCGATGATATTGAAGCGATGCATCTTGCCGTCACGAGCCTTCCAGAAGGTCGTGGTCGCGGCGGACGTGATGGTGATGCCGCGCTCCTGCTCCTGCTCCATCCAATCCATGGTGGCAGCGCCGTCATGGACTTCGCCGATCTTGTGCGACTTGCCCGTGTAGTAGAGGACGCGCTCGGTGGTCGTCGTCTTGCCGGCGTCGATATGCGCCATGATACCGAAATTGCGGTAGTCTTCGATTTTATATTCGCGGGCCATGGGAGGTGCCTCTTCAGTCTCGTTCGCGCTTTACCAGCGGTAGTGCGCGAAGGCGCGGTTGGCTTCTGCCATCTTGTGGGTGTCTTCACGCTTCTTCACGGCGGTGCCGCGGTTGTTGGCCGCGTCCATCAGCTCGCCGGAGAGGCGGTCGACCATAGTGGTCTCGTTGCGGTTGCGGGCCGCAGCGATCAGCCAGCGGATGGCCAGCGCCTGACGGCGCTCGGGGCGCACATCGACCGGAACCTGGTAGGTGGCACCGCCGACGCGGCGCGAACGCACTTCCACATGCGGCGCGACATTGTCGAGCGCCTGATGGAAGACGGTGACCGGCTCCTGCTTGGTCTTGGACTGGACCTGGTCGAGCGCACCGTAGACGATGGTCTCGGCAACCGACTTCTTGCCGTCATACATGACGGCATTCATGAACTTGGTGACGATCAGATCACCGAACTTCGGGTCCGGGTTGATCTCACGCTTTTCTGCACTGTGACGACGGGACATTTTTTCTCTGCCTCAATTCTGCGTGGTGGCCTGGATCCCGGATCGTCGCCTGGCGCCGTCCGGGATGACCTTGGCTACGCTTCGGTCACTTCGGACGCTTGGCGCCGTACTTCGAACGGCGCTGCTTGCGGTTCTTCACACCCTGCGTGTCGAGCACGCCGCGGATGATATGGTAGCGGACGCCCGGAAGATCCTTGACGCGGCCGCCGCGGATCATCACCACCGAGTGTTCCTGAAGGTTGTGGCCTTCGCCGGGGATGTAGCCGATCACTTCAAAACCATTGGTCAGGCGGATCTTGGCGACCTTGCGCAGCGCCGAGTTCGGCTTCTTCGGCGTCGTTGTGTAGACGCGCGTGCAGACGCCCCGCTTCTGCGGGTTCTGCTGCATGGCCGGGACCTTGTTGCGCTTCACCGGCGCAATGCGCGGCTTGCGGATCAGCTGGTTGACGGTAGGCATTAAACCCTCTTGTCTCTCAATTCCGTGTCTCGCCCGGTCAGGGCCGCTCAAAGCGTCATTTCCATACGCAAATTCGGGCCACAAACCGCGCCTCGCGGTCTTGCCCGAACAAATGGCAGAGGAAGCGGAAGCCGCTTCATGCACGCCGGAAATGTCTTTTCGCTCGTAAAACGAACCCTGTTTGAGGCAAACTCCAAAGCGTGTCGCTTCGGAAGGGAGAGCCTCACATCGGTTCTGACTGGCCGGCTTCTACTCGCAAGCCTGTTGCCCGTCAACCCCGGAGCGCCAAATATTACGCTGAAACCAAGGCTTGGCAGCCATGCGAAAGGCGCATGTAATTTTCTTTCGTCATTTTGCAAGAGGAAGGAAGAAAGTGACCGGCTTTCGGCTGTTGCGCGGCCATGCTTCATGCGAAAAAGGCGGCATGAATAGCGCAAATCCCCTCGCCCGGAGGAATCAGCCCGTGAACGACAATGATGAGCGCCCGGTCACCATCATCACCGGCCGGGCATGGAAAAGGAAGGGCGGCAAGCCGGAAGGCGTCCACCTCATGCTGGTCGCGCCCGACGACGATTCGGCGGTGCGCCGGGCGCTCGAATCGCTCTCGGCCGAAGGTTACGCCGAGGCGGAGCTCGACCAGATAGGCGACCTGGACGGCGTGCCCGACGAAGAGCCGCACCTGTCGGCCTATCAGGGCGCGCTCGAAGGCGAAGTGTCGATCGTCACCTTCGACGTTCCGGCCTGAAGCAGGGCCAGTCTGAAGCAGGGCCAGTCTGAACGAGAGGCAATGGCGGCTGTACCTGCCCTCGCCTGGGACCGTCATGTCCGACTCCGCCGAGACTTGCCCGGCATCGGTTCTCTGCTAAGAACCATTCGCTGCTGACAGCCAAGCGCATCCAATCCGCGGAGTCTCCCATGTCCTCGAACAGCAATCCCATCAAGCTCGGCGTCGTCGGGGTGGGAAAGATCGTCCGCGACCAGCACCTGCCGGCCTTGGCAAAGGACCAGGCCTATCGCCTCGCCGCTGCCGCCAGCCGGCACGGCAAGGTGGAAGACATCCCGAATTTCCCAACCATCGAGGCGATGCTCGACGCTGTGCCGGAGCTCGATGCCGTATCACTCTGCATGCCGCCGCAGGTCCGCTATGATGCCGCACGGACCGCGCTCGAAGCGAAAAAGCATGTCTTCCTGGAAAAGCCGCCCGGCGCCACGGTCAGCGAGGTCGAGGATTTGAAGGCGCTAGCGGTCGCGAACGGCGTCTCGCTGTTCGCCAGTTGGCATTCGCGCTATGCGCCGGCGGTGGAAGCCGCGCGTGCATTCCTCGGCTCGACCCAGATCAGATCGGCAGCCATCAACTGGAAGGAAGACGTGCGCCGTTGGCACCCGAATCAGGACTGGATCTGGGCCCCAGGCGGCTTCGGCGTCTTCGATCCCGGCATCAACGCGCTGTCGATCGCGACCCACATATTGCCGGCGATGTTCATCAGCTCGGCAATTCTCGATTTTCCCGAAAACCGCGCCGCCCCGATCGCCGCCCATATCGCCTTCCGCACCTCTGGTGGATTGCCGGTGACGATGGAGCTCGACTGGCGCCAGACCGGCCCGCAAAGCTGGGACATCCTGGCCGAGACGGACAAGGGCGCGATGGTGCTTTCGGGCGGCGGATCAAACCTCGAGGTCGACGGCCGCGTCGTTCACGACGAGCCGGAAGCCGAATATCCGATGCTCTACAGGCGTTTCGCCGAGATCGTGCGCGCCGGCGTCTCCGATGTCGATCTCGCCCCGCTGCAGCATGTCGCCGACGCCTTCATGCTCGGCAAGCGCAATGTAGTGGAAGCGTTTTTCGACTGAAGCTGTAAGGAGCGACCATCGCTCCGGTCCTGACCATCTTGCAAACGTTGCGCCGCCCCTCATCTGGCTGCCGCCACCTTCTCCCCGTGAACGGCAGGGCTATCGCATTACTCCCATTCCGTCACCATCGACATACGCTTCAACGCAACAAACAAAAAAGCCGCCGGGTTGCCCCGGCGGCTTTGTTGCCTGAGATCTGTGCCGCCGCGCTTACTGCGCGGCGTTGACCATGTCGGTCAACATCGGTTCGGCGACCTCGACGCCTGACGCCCTGCGGCGCTCGTCGATGATCAACTCGTCGCGCGAGGTGGCGATGCGCCGGATCTGGCTCATCGTGCCGCCGGTGCCGGCCGGGATCAGCCGGCCGACGATGACGTTTTCCTTCAGCCCCTGCAGCATGTCGGTCTTGCCGGCAACCGCCGCTTCGGTCAGCACCCTGGTCGTCTCCTGGAAGGAGGCGGCCGAGATGAAGGACGGCGTCTGCAGCGAGGCCTTGGTGATGCCCAAGAGCACCGGCTGGCCTTCGGCCGGCTTCTTGCCGTCCTCGACCAGGCGCTCGTTGACCTCTTCCAGCTCGATCACGTCGACGTGGTCGCCCGGAATGTAGGTCGAGTCGCCCTGGACGGTGATCTCGACCTTCTGCAGCATCTGGCGAACGATCACCTCGATGTGCTTGTCGTTGATCGACACGCCCTGCAGGCGGTAGACCTCCTGGATCTCGTTGACGAGGTAGGACGCAAGCGCCTCCACGCCCTTGATCGCCAGGATGTCGTGCGGCGCCGGATTGCCGTCGAGGATGTAGTCGCCCTTCTCGATGACGTCGCCGTCCTGGAGATGGAACGGCTTGCCCTTCGGGATCAGGTATTCGACCGGCTCAAGCGTCGAGTCATGTGGCTCGATGATGATGCGGCGCTTGTTCTTGTAGTCGCGGCCGAAGCGGATCGTGCCGTCGATCTCGGCGATGATGGCGTGATCCTTCGGACGGCGTGCCTCGAACAGTTCGGCAACACGCGGCAGACCGCCGGTGATGTCCTTGGTCTTGGCGCTTTCCATCGGGATACGCGCCAGCACGTCGCCGGGGCGAACCTGCGCACCCGGCTCGACCGAAAGAATGGCCTCGACCGAGAGCAGGAAGCGGGCGTCGCCGCCCTTCGACAGTTTGCCGACCTTGCCCTTGGCATCCTGGACGACGATCGCCGGCTTGAGGTCGTTGCCGCGTGGCGTCGAACGCCAGTCGATGACCTCGCGCTTGGTGATGCCGGTCGATTCGTCGGCCGTTTCCTGAACGGAAATGCCGTCGACCAGATCCTCGAACGCCACCTTCCCCTCGATCTCGGTGAGGATCGGGCGGGTATAGGGATCCCACTCGGCAACGCGCTGGCCGCGCTTCACCTTGTCGCCATCGTCCACGAAGATGCGCGAACCATAGGTGAGGCGGTGCGTGGCACGCTCCTTGCCGGCTTCGTCGAGGATCAGCACCGCCATGTTGCGGCCCATGACCATCTGCTGGCCGTCGGAGTTGCGCACCACGTTGCGGTTGCGGATCTCGACCTTGCCCTCATAGGAGGCTTCAAGGAACGAGCTATCCACCACCTGCGCGGTACCGCCCATGTGGAAGGTACGCATGGTGAGCTGGGTGCCCGGCTCGCCGATCGACTGCGCGGCGATGACGCCGACAGCCTCGCCCTGGTTGACCGGGGTGCCGCGGGCCAGATCGCGTCCGTAGCAGACCGCGCAGACACCGACCCTGACGTCGCAGGTCAGCGCCGAGCGGATGCGGACCGACTGGACGCCGGCCTTTTCGATCTCTTCGACGTCGCGTTCGTCCATCAGCGTTCCGGCCTTGACCAGAACCTCACCCGTGACCGGATGAGTGATGTCGTCGAGCGACGTGCGGCCGAGAACGCGCTGGCCGACGGAGGCGACGACCTGGCCGGCATCGACGATCGGCTGCATGGTGAGGCCCTTGTCGGTGCCGCAGTCGACGGAGTTGACGATGCAGTCCTGCGCCACGTCGACCAGACGACGGGTGAGGTAGCCCGAGTTCGCCGTCTTCAAGGCGGTGTCGGCCAGACCCTTGCGGGCGCCGTGGGTCGAGTTGAAGTACTCGAGCACGGTCAGGCCTTCCTTGAAGTTCGAGATGATCGGCGTCTCGATGATCTCACCGCTAGGCTTGGCCATCAGGCCGCGCATACCGGCAAGCTGGCGCATCTGGGTGGGCGAGCCGCGCGCACCGGAGTGCGACATCATATAGATCGAGTTCATCGGCTTTTGACGGCCATTGTCCTCGAACTCGACCGCCTTGATGCGGGCCATCATCTCGTCGGCGACCTTTTCCGAGCACTTGGCCCAGGCGTCGACGACCTTGTTGTACTTCTCGCCCTGCGTGATCAGGCCGTCATTGTACTGCTGCTCGTATTCCTTGGCCAAAGCCTCGGTATCG
The DNA here is from genome assembly GCF_003997275.1 of Mesorhizobium sp. M6A.T.Ce.TU.002.03.1.1. NCBI lineage: Bacteria > Pseudomonadati > Pseudomonadota > Alphaproteobacteria > Hyphomicrobiales > Phyllobacteriaceae > Mesorhizobium > Mesorhizobium sp. M6A.T.Ce.TU.002.03.1.1. Next base: position 9,849 of record NZ_RZTI01000116.1, on the reverse strand, counting down.
GAGACCAGCTTGATCTTGGCATCCGGGATCAGCATGTCGTCCTTGCCGAACGAAATGCCGGCGCGGCAGGCGTGGCTGAAGCCGAGGGCCATGATGCGGTCGCAGAAAATGACCGTCTCCTTCTGACCGCAATGGCGGTAGACGGTGTCGATCATCTTGGAGATGTTCTTCTTGGTCATCTCCTGGTTGGCGGTCTCGTAAGGCACGTTGACATTCTTCGGCAGCAGCTCGCCGATGATCATGCGGCCAGGCGTGGTGTCATGGATCTTCGACACGACTTTGCCTTCGGCATCGACCGTGCGGAAGCGGCCCTTGATCTTGGAATGCAACGTCACCGCCTTGGTCTCGAGCGCATGCTGGAGTTCGCCCATGTCGGCAAACACCATGCCCTCGCCCGGCTCGTTCTGATTGACGATCGAGAGATAGTAGAGACCCAGAACCATGTCCTGCGACGGCACGATGATCGGCGCGCCGGAAGCCGGGTGCAGGATGTTGTTGGTCGACATCATCAGCACGCGGGCTTCAAGCTGTGCTTCCAGCGACAGCGGCACGTGAACCGCCATCTGGTCGCCGTCGAAGTCGGCGTTGAAGGCCGTGCAGACCAGCGGGTGAAGCTGGATCGCCTTGCCTTCGATCAGGATCGGCTCGAATGCCTGGATGCCGAGGCGGTGCAGCGTCGGCGCACGGTTCAAGAGCACCGGATGCTCGCGGATGACCTCGTCGAGGATATCCCAGACCTCCGGACGCTCCTTCTCGACCAGCTTCTTCGCCTGCTTGACAGTCGAGGAGTAACCCTTGGCGTCGAGACGGGCATAGATGAAGGGCTTGAACAGTTCGAGCGCCATCTTCTTCGGCAGGCCGCACTGGTGCAGCTTGAGCTCCGGGCCGGTCACGATGACCGAGCGGCCGGAATAGTCGACGCGCTTGCCGAGCAGGTTCTGGCGGAACCGGCCCTGCTTCCCCTTGAGCATGTCGGACAGCGACTTCAGCGGGCGCTTGTTGGCGCCGGTGATGACGCGGCCGCGACGGCCGTTGTCGAACAGCGCGTCGACGGCTTCCTGCAGCATGCGCTTTTCATTGCGCACGATGATGCCGGGGGCGCGCAGCTCGATCAGCCGCTTCAGGCGGTTGTTGCGGTTGATAACGCGGCGATAGAGATCGTTGAGATCGGACGTGGCGAAACGGCCGCCGTCCAGCGGGACCAGCGGGCGCAGGTCCGGCGGGATCACCGGAACCACCTTCATGATCATCCATTCCGGACGGTTGCCGGACTCCATGAAGTTCTCGACGACCTTGAGCCGCTTCAGATACTTCTTCTGCTTCAGCTCGGACGTGGTCGAAGCCAGCTCCGAACGCAGGTCGCCGGCGATCTTCTCCAGGTCCATGCCGGCCAGAAGGTCGTGGATGGCCTCGGCGCCGATCATGGCGGTGAAGCTATCCTCGCCATATTCGTCGACGGCCATCATGTACTCTTCCTCGCTGAGGAGCTGGTGCTCCTTCAGCGCGGTGAGGCCAGGCTCGGTGACGATATAGTTCTCGAAGTAGAGAACGCGCTCAATATCCTTCAGCGTCATGTCGAGCAGCGTGCCGATACGCGACGGCAGCGACTTCAGGAACCAGATATGGGCGACGGGCGCGGCCAGCTCGATATGGCCCATGCGCTCGCGACGGACGCGCGACAGCGTGACTTCGACGCCGCACTTCTCGCAGATAACGCCCTTGTACTTCATGCGCTTGTACTTGCCGCACAGGCATTCGTAGTCCTTGATCGGACCAAAAATGCGCGCGCAAAACAGGCCGTCGCGCTCCGGCTTGAAGGTGCGGTAGTTGATGGTCTCCGGCTTCTTGATCTCGCCGAACGACCAGGACAGAATCTTCTCAGGGCTGGCGAGCGAGATCCGGATGGAATCGAACACCTGCGCAGGCGCCTGGGGATTGAAGAGATTCATGACCTCTTGGTTCATGCCGTTCTCCTTTTCGGGGTCCTCGAAACCCCTTGCATCTAGCGCGGGCCAAACGCCCGCCGACTTGTCGGCCACCGGCCGAAGAATTTTGGTGCGTCCGGTCGCGGGAGCCGCGACCGGACGTCTTGCTCACTCGGCCGCGTCGGGCAGCCGAACCGGGTTGTCGTCCAGCTTGGTGTTCTCCAGCTCGACATTGAGGCCCAGAGACCGCATTTCCTTGACGAGAACGTTGAAGCTCTCGGGAATGCCGGCCTCGAACGTGTCGTCGCCTCTGACGATCGCCTCGTAGACCTTGGTGCGGCCGGCGACGTCGTCCGACTTCACCGTCAGCATCTCCTGCAGGGTGTAGGCGGCGCCGTACGCTTCGAGCGCCCAGACCTCCATCTCGCCGAAGCGCTGGCCACCGAACTGCGCCTTGCCGCCCAGCGGCTGCTGGGTAACGAGCGAGTACGGCCCGATCGAACGCGCGTGGATCTTGTCGTCCACAAGATGGTGAAGCTTGAGCATATATATGTAGCCCATCGTCACTTTGCGATCGAACGGCTCGCCGGTGCGTCCGTCATAGAGCTGCGACTGACCGCTGGTGTGCAGGCCCGCCTGCTCCAGCATGATGTTGATGTCGGCCTCGTGCGCGCCGTCGAACACCGGTGTCGCGATGGAGACGCCGCGGCGCATCTGCTCGCTGAGGCGAACGATGCTCTCGTCGTCGTATTCGCGGATCGGCTCGTTGCGGTCGTTGGCCGGCATGAAGCTCTCGAGCGTCTTGCGCAGCGGCTTGATGTCGCCGGCCGTCTTGTAGGCGTCGATCAGATCGCCGATCTTCCTGCCCATTCCGGCGCAAGCCCAGCCCAGATGCGTCTCCAGGATCTGGCCGACATTCATACGGCTCGGCACACCCAGCGGGTTGAGCACGATATCGGCATGCGTGCCGTCCTCGAGGAACGGCATGTCCTCGACCGGAACGATCCGCGACACGACACCCTTGTTGCCGTGCCGGCCGGCCATCTTGTCGCCGGGCTGCATCTTGCGCTTCACGGCCACGAAGACTTTGACCATCTTCATGACGCCGGGAGGCATCTCGTCGCCGCGCTGCACCTTCTCGACCTTGTCCATGAAGCGCTGCTCGAGCGCCTTCTTGGAATCGTCGTACTGGCCACGCAGGGCTTCCAGTTCGCTCTGGAGCTTTTCGTTCTCCACCGCAAACTGCCACCACTGCGAACGCGGATACTCGTCAAGCGTGTCCTTCGACAGCTTCGAGCCCTTTTTGAAGCCCTTCGGCCCGGCAATCGCTTCCTTGCCAACGAGAACGTCGGAAAGGCGCGAATAGACGTTGCGGTCGAGGATCGCCTGCTCGTCGTCGCGGTCCTTGGCGAGGCGTTCGATCTCCTCGCGTTCGATCGCCATGGCGCGCTCGTCCTTCTCCACACCGTGGCGGTTGAAGACACGCACTTCGACGACGGTGCCGAAGGTTCCGGGCGGCATGCGCATGGAGGTGTCACGCACGTCCGATGCCTTTTCGCCGAAGATGGCGCGCAGCAGCTTTTCTTCCGGTGTCATCGGGCTTTCGCCCTTCGGCGTGATCTTGCCGACCAGGATGTCGCCCGGCTGCACTTCCGCACCGATATAGACGATGCCGGCCTCATCGAGGTTCTTCAGCGCTTCTTCCGAGACGTTGGGAATGTCGCGCGTGATTTCCTCCGGCCCGAGCTTGGTGTCGCGCGCCATGACCTCGAACTCCTCGATGTGGATCGAGGTGAAGACGTCGTCGGCGACGATGCGCTCGGACAAGAGGATCGAGTCCTCATAGTTGTAGCCATTCCACGGCATGAACGCGACCAGCACGTTGCGGCCGAGCGCCAGATCGCCGAGCTCGGTCGACGGACCGTCGGCGATGATGTCGCCCTTGTTGACCCGGTCGCCCATACGCACCAGCGGACGCTGGTTGATACAGGTGTTCTGGTTCGAACGCTGGAACTTCATCAGCCGGTAGATGTCGACGCCCGACTTGCCGGGATCGAGATCCTCCGTGGCGCGGATGACGATACGCGTCGCGTCCACCTGGTCGACGATGCCGCCGCGGCGGGCGCCGATGGCGGCACCCGAGTCACGGGCGACGATCGGCTCCATGCCGGTGCCGACGAACGGCGCTTCGGCGCGCACCAGCGGCACGGCCTGACGCTGCATGTTCGAGCCCATCAGGGCGCGGTTGGCGTCGTCGTTCTCGAGGAACGGGATCAGGGCCGCGGCCACCGACACCATCTGCTTCGGCGACACGTCCATCAGATCGACGTTTTCGCGCGGCGCCATCATCACTTCGCCGGCGTTGCGGCAAATGACGAATTCGTCGACGAAACCACCATTCTTGTCGAGCTCGGCATTGGCCTGAGCGACGTGATGCTTGGCCTCTTCCATCGCCGACAGGTAGACGACCTCATTGGTCAGCTTGCCGTTGACGATCTTGCGGTACGGGCTCTCGATGAAGCCGTACTTGTTGACGCGCGCGAAGGTGGCCAGCGAGTTGATCAGACCGATGTTCGGGCCTTCCGGCGTCTCGATCGGGCAGATGCGTCCGTAATGCGTCGGGTGCACGTCGCGCACCTCGAAGCCGGCGCGCTCGCGGGTCAGACCACCAGGTCCAAGCGCCGAGAGACGGCGCTTGTGGGTGATCTCCGACAGCGGGTTGGTCTGGTCCATGAACTGCGACAGCTGCGAGGAGCCGAAGAACTCGCGCACGGCGGCAGCCGCCGGCTTGGCGTTGATCAGGTCCTGCGGCATCACCGTGTCGATCTCGATCGAGGACATGCGTTCCTTGATCGCGCGCTCCATGCGCAGCAGCCCGACGCGGTACTGGTTCTCCATCAGCTCGCCGACCGAGCGCACGCGGCGATTGCCGAGATTGTCGATGTCGTCGATCTCGCCCTTGCCGTCGCGCAGTTCGACCAGCGTCCTGACCACGGCCAGGATGTCGTCCTTGCGCAGCACGCGCACGGTATCCTCGGCCTTGAGCTCGAGGCGCATGTTCATCTTGACGCGGCCGACGGCCGACAAATCATAGCGCTCGCTGTCGAAGAACAGTGAGTTGAACATGGCTTCGGCGGTCTCGAGCGTCGGCGGCTCGCCGGGGCGCATGACACGGTAGATGTCGAACAGCGCGTCCTGGCGGCTCTCATTCTTGTCGACGTTGAGCGTGTTGCGGATGTAGGCGCCGACATTGACGTGGTCGATGTCGAGAACCTTGATCTCATCATCGCCGGCGCTGAGAAGCACTTTCAGCGTCTTTTCATCGATCTCGTCGCCGGCTTCGAGGAAAATCTCGCCGGTCGCATAGTTGACGATGTCCTCGGCAAGGTAGTTGCCGAGCAGATCCTCGTCGGTTGCCTTGATCGCCTTGAGACCCTTTTCGCCGAGCGCCCTGGCCTGGCGGGCAGTGATCTTCTTGCCGGCCTCGACGACGACCTCGTTGGTGTCTGCATCGACCAGGTCGCCAACGGCCTTGAGGCCGCGGAAACGCTCGACGTTGAACGGGATGCGCCAGTGGTCGCCGGCACGCTTGTAGGTGATCTTGTTGTAGAAGGTCGACAGGATCTCCTCGCCGTCCATGCCGAGCGCCATCAACAGCGACGACACCGGAATCTTGCGGCGGCGGTCGATGCGGGCGTGCACTACGTCCTTCGAGTCGAACTCGATGTCGAGCCACGAGCCGCGATAGGGGATGACGCGCGCGGCAAACAGCAGCTTGCCGGACGAGTGCGACTTGCCCTTGTCATGGTCGAAGAAGACGCCCGGCGAACGGTGCATCTGCGAGACGATGACGCGCTCGGTGCCGTTGACGATGAAGGTGCCGTTCAAGGTCATGAGCGGCATGTCGCCCATGTAGACGTCCTGCTCCTTGATGTCCTTGATCGACTTGGCGCCGGTATCCTCGTCGATATCGAACACGATGAGACGCAGCGTCACCTTGAGTGGCGCGGCATAGGTCAGGTCGCGCTGACGGCATTCGTCAACGTCGAATTTCGGTCCTTCGAACTCGTACTTCACGAATTCCAGCATCGAGGAGCCGGAAAAGTCGGAGATCGGGAAGACCGACCTGAAAACCGCCTGCAGTCCCTCGTCAGGACGCCCGCCCTTGGGCTCCTCCACCATCAGGAACTGGTCATAGGATGCCTTCTGAACCTCGATCAGGTTCGGCATCTCCGCAACTTCCGGGATCTTTCCGAAGAATTTGCGTACGCGTCTGCGGCCATTGAAAGTTTGTGTCTGGGCCATCGTCGCTCCTTAGCTCGATTCTCGGGGCGAGCCTCGCCGCGGCTCGCCTTGCATTCTCGGCCACCTCGGCGGCGGCCTTTAATTTGTTCACCCGCCACCTGTCGGTGGCCGGCCAAAACGGGAGAAAACCCGTTTCCTGAAGGCCGGTTTACGGCCCTCAGGAAAGAGGTTTTCGTACTCTTCGCGTTACGCAGCCTCCCTTCGCGCCAAGGGAGTGGCGGACGGCGCGAAGCCGCCCGCCAATATCAAACGCTTACTTCAGTTCGACCTTGGCGCCGGCTGCTTCCAGCTGGGCCTTGAACTTGTCCGCGTCGGCCTTGGAAACAGCTTCCTTGACCGGCTTCGGAGCCGCCTCGACCAGGTCCTTGGCTTCCTTGAGGCCAAGACCGGTGATGGCTCGAACTTCCTTGATGACGTTGATCTTCTGAGCACCCGCCTCGGTGAGGACGACGTCGAATTCCGTCTTTTCCTCGACCGGAGCAGCTGCGGCCGCAGCACCGCCAGCGGCGGCAACCGCCACCGGAGCAGCTGCGGAAACGCCCCACTTTTCTTCCAGAAGCTTCGACAGCTCGGCCGCCTCAAGGACGGTCAGCTTCGAAAGGTCGTCTACGATCTTTGCCAGATCAGCCATTGCAATATTCCTTCATAAGGTTCGAACGTGTGTTTGTGATAGCGAGGAACGGCCTCATGCCGCCTCGTCCTTCCGGGCGTAAGCGCCGATGACACGCGCGACCGAAGCCGCAGGCGCATTGACGATCTGGGCGATCCGGGTTGCCGGCGTGGCGATCATGCCAACCAGCCTGCCGCGCAGCTCATCGAGCGACGGAAGTGTGGCGAGTGCCTTCACACCGTCGGCGTTGAGCGAGGTGGTGCCCATTGCGCCACCGAGAATGACGAGCTTGTCATTTCCCTTGGCGAAATCGGACGCGACCTTCGGCGCCGCAATCGGATCCTCCGAATAGGCGATCAGCGTCTGTCCCTTGAACAGGTCGATGATCGATGCGGAGTCCGTGCCCTGAAGAGCGATTTTGGCGAGACGGTTCTTCGCGACTTTGACGGTGCCACCGGCGACACGCATTTTCGACCGAAGGTCGTTCATTTGCGCGACGGTGATACCGGCGTAGTGGGCCACGACGACTGAACCTGCGCCCGAAAACGCTTCATTCAGGCCCGTGACGAGTTCGCGTTTTTCCGCTCTGTCCACTGCCTATCTCCAGTTGACCCCTGCCCTTTTCACGAGGACAGGCGTCGGGTTGCCTTTTGCCGGCCGGGCCATCCAGTAACGGATCTCCCGAACGACGCTCGAGGATCCTGCCCCCTTTCGCCACACCAGCCGGCAAGCCGAATGGTGCGCAGACAAAAGGCAAACACGGTTCGAACCTTTCGTTGGAGCAGTCGCTCCGTTGTCCGGTCTTCACCCGTCTCATGCAGGCCCACATGAATTAAGGCCCCCCTTGAACTAAGGCTTGGGGCCGCCCGCAATCTCGGACAGGATGTCCGGAAGCCTTTCGACTTCCGGTACCGGGCCGCCAAGATAATCGGAGGCCCGGAATTCTGCTTGCGGATCGGCCCTTTAGCGGCCGATCCAAATAGGTCGTATCAGGACGCTGCCAGCGTCGAGACGTCGAGCTTGAGGCCCGGGCCCATCGTCGAGGTGACCGACACCTTCTTGACGTAGTTGCCCTTGGCGCCAGCCGGCTTCGCCTTGTTCACTGCGTCGGCGAACGCGCGGATGTTCTCTTCCAGCGCCTTGACGTCGAACGAGATCTTGCCGACGCCGCCATGCACGATGCCGGCCTTCTCGACGCGGAACTCGACGGCGCCGCCCTTCGACGCCTTGACGGCGGCGGTGACGTCAGTGGTGACGGTGCCGACCTTCGGGTTCGGCATCATGCCGCGCGGGCCGAGCACCTTGCCCAGACGGCCGACCAGCGGCATCATGTCCGGCGTGGCGATGCAGCGATCGAAGTCGATCGTGCCCTTCTGGACGATGTCGACCAGATCCTCGGCGCCAACGATATCGGCGCCGGCCGCCTTGGCTTCCTCGGCCTTGTCACCACGCGCGAAAACGGCGACGCGGACGGTACGGCCGGTGCCGTTCGGCAAATTGACCACGCCACGGACCATCTGGTCGGCATGGCGCGGGTCGACACCCAGGTTCATCGCGACTTCAACGGTCTCGTCGAACTTCACCGAGGACCGGTCCTTGAGCAGCTTCAGCGCATCACCCAAGGCATAGGCCTTGTTGGGATCGATGCCTTCGCGGGTCTTCGATACACGCTTTGCAATCTTTGCCATGATCTCAGCCCACCACTTCCAGACCCATCGAGCGGGCGGAGCCCTCGACCATGCGCATGGCCCCCTCGATATCGGTTGCGTTCAGATCCTTCATCTTCTGCTCGGCGATGGCGCGCACCTTGTCGCGGCCGATCGTGCCGGCCTTGACCTTGCCCGGCTCCTTCGAGCCCGACTTCAGGTTTGCGGCCTTCTTCAGGAAGTAGCTCACCGGCGGCGTCTTCATGACGAAGGTGAACGACTTGTCCTGGTAATAGGTGATCACGACCGGAACCGGCGATCCCTTTTCCATTTCCTGGGTCTGCGCGTTGAACGCCTTGCAGAACTCCATGATGTTGATGCCGCGCTGACCAAGCGCCGGTCCGATCGGGGGCGACGGCGTAGCCGAACCCGCGGAAACCTGGAGCTTGAGCTGGCCTGCAATTTTCTTAGCCATCTCTTTCCTGCCTTCATCTCATGCCGGCCCCACTATGTGGGCAACACCGGCGGTTGCAGTCTGGTGGTGCGGTTCCTGTGGCCGGCTAAAGCCGCATTCGCCTCCCACCTGTGTTGGCCGCGATTTCCACGCCGCCTCCCCTCACCGCCGAATGGGCGACAAGGGATTTCGGATCAGCCCTTTTCGACCTGTCCGAATTCGAGATCGACCGGCACGGCGCGCCCGAAGATCGAAACTTCCACCTTGAGCCGCGCCCGCTCCTCGTCCACTTCCTGGACGAAACCGTTGAACGATGCGAACGGACCGTCCGAGACGCGGATCGCCTCGCCGATCTCGAAAGTGACCGACGGCTTCGGCCGCTCGACGCCTTCCTGCACCTGGTTCAGGATGCGCTGGGCCTCGGCCTCGGTGATCGGCACCGGCTTCGAGTCACCCAGGAAGCCGGTGACCTTCGGCGTGTTCTTCACGAGCGAGAACACCGCGTCGGTCAGGTTGGCCTTCAAGAGCACATAGCCCGGGAAGAACTTGCGCTCGGCATCGACCTTGCGGCCGCGGCGGATCTCGACGACCTTCTCGGTCGGCACGACGATCTGCTCGATGTCAGCGGACAGGCCTTTCTGCTTGGCCTTGTTCTCGATGTCCTCGGCGACCTTTTTTTCAAAGTTCGAATAGGCGTGGACGATGTACCACCGCGCAGTCATCTTAAGACTTCTCCGTAATCGCCGGACTTAGCGTCCAATGCCCAGAATCTGCTCGACCGCGAGGCCCATGAGCTGATCGGCGGTAAAGAAAAAGATCATCGCGATCACAGCGAACGCCAGGACCATCACCGTCGAAATCATCGTTTCGCGCCGCGAAGGCCAAGTCACCTTGGCGGTCTCCGAGCGA
>NZ_RZTI01000115.1:0-20117 GCF_003997275.1 Mesorhizobium sp. M6A.T.Ce.TU.002.03.1.1 | reverse complement strand
GTGGATCGCCGCCCGCAACGCCGCCGTGCTGACGCTGCTCTACGGCTCGGGCCTGCGCATTTCCGAGGCGCTCGGATTGTCGGGCGCCGATCTGTCGTCGGCTGGCGATAGCGTGCTGCGCGTCACCGGCAAGGGCGGCAAGACCCGGCTGGTTCCGGTGCTGCCGGTGGCGCTGAGGGCGATCGCCGAATACCGCCGGCTCTGCCCCTATCATCTCGATCCGAAGGGCCTGCTGTTTCGCGGCGCCCGCGGCGGCCCGCTCAATCCGGCCATCGTCCAGCGCGATATGGCGAAGCTGCGCTCGGCGCTCAATCTGCCCGACACCGCCACGCCGCATGCCTTGCGCCATTCCTTCGCCACGCATCTGCTTGGGCGCGGCGGCGACCTGCGCACCATCCAGGAACTTTTGGGACATGCCAGCCTGTCGACGACGCAGATCTACACCGGCGTCGACACCGCGAGGCTGCTCGAAATCTACGAAGCCGCCCATCCGCGGGCGTGAGCGACGTGCAGGCCTGCAAAGTCCGGACAGCGCACGCGCAACGAGCCCCGTTCAAGACAATTTGGATAAGCCGGTTAACCGTTTCGCCGCTTTTTTAGGCCTAGAAAGAGCCATGAAACGCGTCATCGCCATTACCGACCGCGCGGCTTTTGTGTCGCTGAAGCTGCTTGTGGTACTCAACGCCCTGTTTCTTGTCTCTTTTCTCGTCGTCGCGTTGCTCGCGGCCGGCAAGGCGCACGCCGGGAGTCCGGCTTGCGGCGGCGCCGACATGCTGTCGAGCTTGCTGAAGGACAGTCCGGCGGGCTGCGCCGCATCGAGAAAATGACTTTTCGCCGGCCCCAACAAGTTATCGATCATGCCGGGCCGATCCCTCGCTGCCTTCATGACGCCCTGCATCCTCTCAACGCGGGAGGTCCGGTCGAGGATTTCCGCAAGGCCGCCTGAACCTGACCGTCGTTTACCGAGTTGCACGGTTGAGTTGCGAACCAGGAAGAGATGATTCCGATCGATGCCTTCCCGAATCAGGACGCGAGGGCGGCGGTCCGGTCTTGGTGCAAGATGGCTGAAAATGCTCGTTTTGGCTCGATCATTGCCAATTTTGCGAGGGAAATGCGTGCGGGCAAACGATTCCAGGCGCAGATTGCCCTGTTTTCGGCGTTTTCGATACCTAGCGTGAAACCTGTTCAACGATTGCGCGTTGATTTGTGTTGATTGATACTTTTCATCCACGGAGGACACTTTTATGGCGAATCCAAACGACCCGTACACCACTCCGACCCACCCTCCCAAGTCGGGTGGCGGCGGCAGCGGCTGGCTGATTGCCCTGGTTGTCGTTATCCTGGCTATTGTCGCTTACTATATTTTTGGAAGAAGCGGTGAGACGCCCGCGCCTGCTGAGCCGCCGGCCGCCAGCACGCCAGCCCCAGCGCCTGCAGAACCGGCACCTGCACCGGCCCCGGCAGAGCCTGCGCCAGCCCCGGCACCCGCAGAGCCTGCTCCGGCGCCTGCACCTGCACCGGCTCCGGCGCCTGCAGAGCCAGCGCCAGCGCCTGCTCCGGCGCCCGCACCAGCCCCGGCGCAGTGATCGGCTGCTGACTTCAAATACGAACGGTCCGCTGAAAAGCGGGCCGTTTTGCTTTGAGCCATCAGATGGCTGCCGGAGTAGCTTAGGACGGCCTACATATGGATCGGCTTGAAGAAGGTCGCCAGTGCCGCTTCCTTCACCGCCTCCGACATCGTCGGATGGGCGTGGCAGGTGCGGGCAAGATCTTCCGACGAGCCGCCGAACTCCATCAGCACCGCCGCCTCGTGGATCATCTCGCCGGCGCCGAAGCCGACGATGTGGACGCCGAGCACGCGATCGCTCTGCTTGTCCGCCAGTATCTTCACGAAGCCGTCGGTATGCAGCATGGCGCGCGCCCGGCCGTTGGCGCTGAACGGAAACTTGCCGGCCTTATAGTCGATGCCGGCCGCCTTCAGCTCTTCCTCGGTCTTACCGACCGAGGCGATTTCCGGACTGGTGTAGACGACGTTCGGGATCACCTCGTAGTTCACATGGCCGGCCTGGCCGGCGATGGTCTCGGCCACCGCCACCCCCTCGTCCTCGGCCTTGTGGGCGAGCATCGGCCCGGCGATGACGTCGCCGATGGCGTAGATGCCAGGCACATTGGTCTTGAGATGGCCGTCCGTCTTGACCCGGCCGCGCTCGTCGACATCGACGCCGGCCTCCTTCAGCCCAAGACTGTCCGAATAGGCCCGGCGTCCCGTCGCGATCAGCACGGTATCCGCCTCGATGGTCTCGGCAGCACCCCCCTTGACCGGCTCGAAGGTGACGGTGACACCCTTCTTGGCCTTGGCGACACCGGTCACCTTGGCGCCGAGCCTGAATTCGATGCCTTGCTTGGACAGCATGCGCTGGAACTGTTTGGCGACCTCGCCATCCATGCCGCCCAGTATGGTGTCGAGGAACTCGACGACGGTGACCTTCGCGCCGAGCCGCGCCCATACCGAGCCGAGTTCCAGCCCGATGACGCCGCCGCCGACCACCACAAGATGGCCCGGCACCTTGTCCAGCGACAACGCGCCGGTCGAGGACATGATCACCTTCTCGTCGATATCGACCTTGACGCCCGGGATGCCGGCGACGTCGGAGCCGGTGGCGATGACGATGTTCCTGGTCTCGATCTCCTCGACCTTGCCGTCCTCGCCGGTCACCGACACCTTGCCGGCGGATAGGACCTTGCCGGTGCCGCGAAACGAGTCGATCTTGTTCTTCTTGAACAGGAAGGCGACGCCGTTGACGTTGGACGCCACGGTCGCGTCCTTGTGCGCCATCATCTTCCCGAGATTGAGCTTCGGCGCGCCGATCTCGACGCCCAGCGTGTCGAAGGAATGGCCGGCCTCGGCGAACATCTCGGAGGCATGCAGCAGCGCCTTGGACGGAATGCAGCCGATGTTGAGGCAGGTGCCGCCGAAGGTCGGGTTCTTCTCGACCACCGCCGTCTTCAGGCCGAGCTGTGCCGCCTTGATGGCGCAGACATAGCCGCCCGGTCCCGATCCGATGATAACGACGTCATAAGCCATGATATTGTCCTTCTGGTCTGGCACTCAGCCTTGGCTGGCAATTAGCGGCCGCCGCCCACTTCCAAATTTGCGCCTGTCGTATAGGACGCCCCGTCCGACAGGAGCCAGAGAATTGCCGCGGCGACCTCTTCGGTGGCCCCCGCCCTTTGCATGGGCACGAGGTGACGCATCCTCTCGACGCGATCCGGCTGCCCGCCGGAGGCATGAATTTCGGTGTCGATGATGCCTGGACTGACCGCGTTGACGCGAATGCTTTCCCCGGCCACTTCGCGCGCCAGGCCAATAGTGAAGGAATCGATCGCGCCCTTCGAGGCGGCGTAGTCGACATATTCGCCCGGCCCGCCGATTCTCGCAGCAATCGAGGAGATATTCACGATAGCGCCGCCCTTGCCGCCATGGCTGGTCGACATGCGCTTCACCGCTTCGCGAGCACAGAGCATCGAGCCAATGACATTGATGCGCATCATGCGCTCCAACCTTGCTCCGCTCATTTCGTCGACACGCGCCTTCCGGTCGACCACGCCGGCATTGTTGACGAGCGCATCGAGCGGACCGAAGGCATGATCGATGCGCTCGAACATCGCCTGGATATCGGCCTCGCTGCCGACGTCGCCCTTGATGGCCAGCGCTTCGCCGCCAGCCTGCGCGATTGCCTCGACAAGCGCCGTGGCCGCAGCCTCGTTGGAGGCATAGTTGACCGCAACACGGTATCCAGCCTTGGCGGCAAGCCTGGACGTGGCCGCGCCGATGCCGCGACTACCACCGGTCACCAGCAGCACTTTTTTGGTCGCGCTCATTCCTGACAGCCCTTCAACGAAAAAACATCCCACGGCACTTTCGAAAACCCGTTGGTGCCATAGGCGGCCGACATCTGCAGCGACGGTCCGAGGTCGGGAAAGATAAGAGTCTTCGGCGCGGCCACGCCTTCGGCTGGCAGCAGAGCGATGTTGCCCTTGTCGTCAGCACTGTAGACGACCCCCTCCCACACCGTGCAAGCGGCGAGTTCGTCGCCGGTGACGTCGCCTGTCGGGCATTTGTACATCAGCGAACCATGCGGCCGCGCCACGCCTTCCGTCCACATGACGATGCCGTCGAGCACGACACTGTTGTCGAGCACCATCTTGAACGTGTTGGTGACAACAGCCGATTCCATGGTCGGCCTGAAATCGATCTCGGCGACGTGTTCGGCATCGCCATAGACGGCGAGCTCAAGCGGGCAGGCGGCGTGCGCCGTCGATGCCGTCAGCGCAAGGCCGGCCACGCACAGCGTGAAAAACAATCCGGAGCGCAAACGAGAGAAGCTCGTTCGGTGGCGCAGATCCATTCTCCGGCTCACCTCGACCGACCCTTAGAGATCGAGCACCAGCCGCTCCGGATCCTCCAGGCTTTCCTTGACCCGGACCAGGAAGGTCACCGCTTCCTTGCCGTCGACGATGCGGTGATCGTAGGAGAGCGCCAGATACATCATCGGCCGGATCACGATCTGGCCGCCGACCACCACCGGCCGCTCCTGGATCTTGTGCATGCCCAGAATGCCGGACTGCGGCGCGTTGAGGATCGGCGTCGACATCAGCGACCCGTAAACGCCGCCGTTGGAAATCGTAAACGTGCCTCCTTGCATATCCGCCACGGAAAGCTTGCCGTCACGCGCGGCGATGCCCAGCCTGCCGATATCCTTCTCGATCTCGGCGATCGACATCTGGTCGGCATCGCGCACCACTGGCACGACGAGGCCCTTTTCGGTGCCGACGGCGACGCCGATATGGGCGTAGTTCTTGAAGATGATGTCGGTGCCGTCGATCTCGGCGTTGACCGAAGGGATCTCCTTCAGCGCATGGGTGACGGCCTTGGTGAAGAAGCCCATGAAGCCCAGCTTCACGCCGTGCTTCTTCTCGAACACATCCTTGTATTTGGTCCTGAGCGCCATCACCGCACTCATGTCCACCTCGTTGAAGGTGGTCAGCATGGCGGCGGTCGACTGCGCTTCCTTGAGGCGGCGCGCGATGGTCTGCCGCAGCTTGGTCATGCGCACGCGCTCTTCGCGCGACGCGTCATCGGCCGAGGACGGCGCACGGGCAGCGACCGGTGCAGGAGCCTTCGGCGTCTCGGCCGGCTGCGACGGCGCGCCCCTGGCGATTGCGTCGAGCACGTCGCCCTTCAGCACCTGGCCGCGCTTGCCGGAACCCGAGACCTGGTCGACCGCGAGATTGCTCTCGGCCAGCAGCTTCGCCGCCGCTGGCGCCGGCGGCATCGTGCGCGCCTCGATCGGCCCGGCATCGCCGGCGATTTTGGCGGTCTCGGCCGCGGCTTGCTTGACGGTGGATGCGGCGGTTGGCGCCGAGGCCTGCGATACCGCGTCCTGCCTCGGTTCGGAAGTTGACGCCTTAGCGGGTGCTGCCGCTTTTGCGCCGTCGCCCGCCGAAATCATGCCGAGCAAAGCGCCGACCTCGACCGTCTCGCCTTCCTTGACGGCGATCTCGCTGAGCGTTCCCGCGGCCGCGGCCGGCACTTCCACCGTTACCTTGTCGGTTTCGAGCTCGACCAGGGGCTCGTCGGTGGCGATCGCGTCGCCCACCTTCTTGAACCATTTGCCGATGGTCGCCTCGGTGACGGATTCGCCAAGTGTGGGGACGCGGATTTCGGTAGCCATTGTGCCTGTCCGTTTTTCTGTCGGTTCTGTTCTATTCGCCGAGCTCTGTTCTATTCACCGAGCGCGTCTTCGAGCAAGGCGGCAAGCTGGGCGAGATGCTTCGACATCAATCCGGTCGCCGGCGACGCGGCCGCCGGCCGGCCGGTATAGCGCACCCGCTGATGCTTGGCGTCGATATGCGCCAGCACCCATTCCAGATAGGGATCGATGAACGACCAGGCGCCCATGTTCTTGGGCTCCTCCTGGCACCACACCATCTCGGCGTTGCGGAAGCGTGACAGTTCGGTGATCAGCGCCTTGGCCGGGAACGGATAGAGCTGTTCGACGCGCAACAGATAGATGTCGTTGATGCCGCGCTTCTCGCGCTCCTCGTAGAGGTCGTAATAGACCTTGCCCGAGCACAGCACGACGCGGCGGATCTTCGAATCCTTGGTGAGCTTGATTGCCTGGCCGGGGAGCTGCTGGGCATCGTCCCACAACAGCCGGTGGAACGCGCTTTCGCCCGACATCTCCGGTAGCGTCGACACCGCCCGCTTGTGGCGCAGCAGCGACTTCGGCGTCATCAGGATCAGCGGCTTGCGGAAATCCCGCTTCAACTGCCGGCGCAGGATGTGGAAGTAGTTGGCCGGCGTCGTGCAGTAGGCCACCTGCATGTTGTCTTCGGCGCAAAGCTGCAGAAAGCGCTCGAGCCTGGCCGACGAATGTTCCGGCCCCTGGCCTTCATAGCCATGCGGCAGCAGGCAGACGAGGCCCGACATTCTGAGCCACTTGCGCTCGCCCGACGAGATGAACTGGTCGAACACCACCTGGGCGCCGTTGGCGAAATCGCCGAACTGGGCTTCCCAAAGCGTCAGCGCCTTCGGCTCGGCCAGACTGTAGCCGTATTCGAAGCCGAGCACGGCCTCTTCCGACAGCATCGAGTTGATGACCTCGAAGCCGGCCTGCGCCGCCGACAGATTGTTGAGCGGAATGTAGCGTGTCTCGTCGCGCTGGTCGTAGAGCACGGAGTGGCGTTGCGAAAACGTGCCACGCTCCGAATCCTGTCCCGACAGCCGGACCGGATTGCCGTCGAGCAGAATGGCGCCGAAGGCCAGCGCCTCGGCCGTCGACCAGTCGATGCCTTCGCCCGACTCGATCGCCTGGCGGCGGTTCTCGAGAAACCGCATGATCGTCTTGTGGGCCGCGAAATCCT
Source organism: Mesorhizobium sp. M6A.T.Ce.TU.002.03.1.1 (assembly GCF_003997275.1). NCBI lineage: Bacteria > Pseudomonadati > Pseudomonadota > Alphaproteobacteria > Hyphomicrobiales > Phyllobacteriaceae > Mesorhizobium > Mesorhizobium sp. M6A.T.Ce.TU.002.03.1.1. The sequence continues at coordinate 13,190 of NZ_RZTI01000115.1, read as the reverse complement.
TCGGCACCTCGGTCAGCTTCTTGCCGATCTCCTTCAGCGTCTTGACCGGCACGGCGGTCTTGCCGCGCCGCTGTTCGTCCTGGTTGTCGGCCGTGCGCAGGCCAGACCAGGCGCCATCCAGCCAGTCGGCCTTGTTGGGCTTGTAATGCTGGCCGACCTCGAATTCCTGCTCGAGATGTGCCCGCCAGTCGGCCTTGAGCTTGTCGAATTCGGCCTGGGTAAGGTGGCCTTCGGCGATCAGCCGGTCGGCATAGATCTGCACCGTCGTCTTGTGGCTGCGGATGCTGCTGTACATGATCGGCTGGGTGAAGGCCGGCTCGTCGCCCTCATTGTGGCCGAAGCGGCGGTAGCAGAACATGTCGACCACGACAGGCTTGTGGAACTTCATACGGAATTCGATCGCCACCTTGGTGGCATGGACCACGGCTTCTGGATCGTCGCCATTGACGTGGAAGATCGGCGCCTCGATCATCTTGGCCACATCCGACGGATAGGGCGACGACCGCGAAAAGCGCGGATTGGTGGTGAAGCCGATCTGGTTGTTGATGATGAAATGCAGCGTGCCGGCGACGCGGTGGCCGCGCAGCCCCGACAGGCCAAGGATTTCGGCAATCACGCCCTGGCCGGCAAAGGCGGCGTCGCCGTGCAGGAGCAGCGGCAGCACCTTGGCGCGCTCTTCCAGCGGCACGATCTCCTCGCGACTGCGGCCGAACAGGGAGTCCTGCTTGGCCCGCGCCTTGCCCATCACCACCGGATCGACAATTTCCAGGTGTGAAGGATTGGCGGTCAGCGACAGGTGCACCTTGTTGCCGTCGAACTCGCGGTCCGACGAAGCGCCGAGATGGTACTTCACGTCGCCCGAGCCCTCGACCTCGTCGGGTGCGGCCGAGCCGCCCTTGAATTCGTGGAAGATGGCGCGGTGCGGCTTGGCCATCACCTGGGAGAGCACGTTCAGCCGGCCGCGATGCGCCATGCCGAGCACGATCTCCTTCATGCCGAGCTGACCGCCGCGCTTGACGATCTGCTCCAGTGCCGGGATCAGCGCCTCTGCGCCGTCGAGGCCGAAGCGCTTGGTGCCCTTGTACTTGACGTCGATGAATTGCTCGAAGCCTTCGGCCTCGACCAGCTTCTGCAGGATCGCCTTCTTGCCGGTGGCGGTGAAGGAAATCTCCTTGTCAGTGCCCTCGATGCGCGCCTGGATCCAGGCCTTCTCCTCGGGATCGGAAATATGCATGAACTCGACGCCGAGCGTCGAGCAATAGGTGCGGGTCAGGATGTCGAGCATCTGCCGGATGGTGCCGAATTCGAGCCCGAGCACGTTGTCGAGGAAAATCGGGCGATCGTAATCGGCTGATGTGAAGCCGTAATTTTCCGGCGACAGCTCGTTATAGTCCTCGAGCGGCTTGGCGATGCCGAGCGGATCGAGATTGGCGTGCAAATGGCCCCGCATGCGGTAGGCGCGGATCATCATGATGGCGCGCACGGAATCGCGCGTCGCCTGGTGCACGTCGGCGTCGGAAAGGGCGACGCCGTTCATCACCGCCTTGTCCTGGACCTTCTTCTCGATGTGCTTCTCGACGATGCCCCAATTGCCGTCGAGCGCCGACACCAACTCGCCATTGGCCTGCAACGGCCACGAGGGCTTAGCCCATGAGGCGCCCTTGGCATTCTTGCGAACATCGCCGGAGTCGTCCTTCAGCGCCGCGAAGAAATCCTGCCATTCGGGGTCGACCGAAGAGGGATCGTCCTCATAGGCGGCGTAGAGCGCGTCGATATAATCGGCATTGCCGCCATAGAGGAAAGAGGTAAGCGAAAATTGGTCGTTGGCCTGATCTTGTCTTGCCATTTTTTCAGCGGAGCCTGGCTCCGTCTCCTTTTGTAGGGGAGTAAGGGAGTAGGGCAGTAAGGGAGTAGGGGAATAGGGCATTTTCTTGCCGCTGGCGTTCCCTACTCCCCTATTCCCATACTCCCTTAACCTTTAATTGCCTCGACCAGCGTCGTGCCGAGCCGGGCCGGCGAGGGCGAAACTTTTATCCCAGCCGATTCCATCGCTGCAATCTTGTCCTCGGCACCGCCCTTGCCGCCGGAGATGACGGCGCCCGCATGGCCCATGGTGCGCCCGGCCGGCGCCGTGCGCCCGGCGATGAAACCGGCCATCGGCTTCTTGCGGCCACGCTTGGCTTCGTCCTTGAGGAACTGCGCGGCGTCTTCCTCGGCCGAGCCGCCGATCTCGCCGATCATGATGATCGATTGGGTCTCGTCGTCGGCGAGGAACATCTCCAGCACGTCGATGAACTCAGTGCCTTTGACGGGGTCGCCACCGATGCCGACGGCGGTGGTCTGGCCGAGGCCGACATTGGTGGTCTGGAACACTGCCTCATAGGTAAGCGTTCCCGAGCGGGAAACAACGCCGACCGAGCCCTTGCGGAAGATGTTGCCGGGCATGATGCCGATCTTGCATTCGTTGGGGGTCAGGACGCCGGGGCAGTTGGGGCCGATGAGCCGCGATGTCGAGCGGTCGAGCCTCGCCTTGACCTTGATCATGTCGATCACCGGGATGCCCTCGGTGATGCAGATGATCAGCGGGATCTCGGCTTCGATCGCTTCTAGGATCGCCTCTGCGGCGCCCGCCGGCGGCACATAGACGACGGAAGCGTTGGCGCCGGTCGTTGCCTTGCCTTCAGCGACGGTGGAAAAGATCGGCAGGCTCTCGCCCTTGGCGCCGATCCACGTTTCGCCGCCCTTTTTGGGGTGGATGCCGCCAACCATTTTCGTCCCGTGATAGGCCAGCGCCTGCTCCGTATGGAACGTGCCGGTCTTGCCGGTCAGGCCCTGCACGAGCACCTTGGTGTTCTTGTCGACGAGAATGGACATGGTGGTCCTTTTTACAAACCGTTGATCGAGGAAGGCTGCGTGGTCATCGTCAGAGATGCCATGGTCAGAGCCGCTTGAGATCGGCGACGGTGAGGTCGCTCTTGGCGTTGCCGGTGTTGAGTGTCGTCGCCGGCTCGAACATCAGCACCACCGGCTCCTCGCTCAGCGAGCGCGGCCGGTGCTCGACGGCCCGCGGCACGACGATGAACTCGCCGCTGCCAAGCTCCACCGTGCCGTCGCGGAAATCGATGGCGATGCGGCCGCGCAGCACCAGGAACGCCTCGTCCTCGTTGTCATGCGCGTGCCAGTCGAAGACATCGCCGAACTTGGCGATCTTGACCTGGGCGTCGTTGACGTCGCCGGCGATATGCGGATCGAAGACCTTTTTGATCTTCGCATCCGCCGCCTCGACCAGGTTTATCTTGTGCGGAGGCACCAGATCAGCCCTTCACCGCCGCCACGATTTTCTTCGCGGCATCGTCGAGGTCGTCCGCCGAGACGACATTGAGGCCACTGTCATTGATGATCTTCTTGCCTAGCTCGGCATTGGTGCCTTCGAGCCGCACCACCAGCGGCACTTGCAGCCCAACTTCCTTGACAGCGGCAATGACACCCTCGGCGATGATGTCGCACTTCATGATGCCGCCGAAGATGTTGATCAGGATGCCTTTGACCGCCGGATCCTTGGTGATGATCTTGAACGCCGCCGTCACCTTCTCCTTCGACGCACCGCCGCCGACATCGAGAAAGTTGGCGGGCTCGGCGCCATAGAGCTTGATGATGTCCATCGTCGCCATGGCGAGGCCGGCACCGTTGACCATGCAGCCGATATTGCCGTCGAGCGCGACATAGGCGAGGTCGTATTTCGACGCCTCGATCTCCTTCTCGTCCTCTTCGGTGATGTCGCGCAGCTCCATCACGTCGGGTTGGCGGAACAGCGCGTTGTTGTCGAACGACACCTTGGCGTCGAGCACGCGCAGCCGGCCGTTCCTCATGACGATCAGCGGGTTGACCTCGAGCAGGCTCATGTCCTTTTCGACGAAGGCTTTGTGGAGGATCGGGAACAGCGTCTCGCCATCCTTGGCGGCGTCGCCGTCAAGCTTCAGCGCGCCGTTGAGTTCTTTCAAATCATCCGCCGTCACGCCCTTTTCCGGGTCGATGGCAACGGTGATGATCTTTTCCGGCGTGTCATGGGCGACCGCCTCGATATCCATGCCGCCCTCGGTCGAAACGACGAAGGCGATGCGGCCGACCGAGCGGTCGACCAGCAGCGACAGATAGAGCTCGCGCTCGATGTCGGCGCCGTCCTCGATATAGAGGCGGTTAACCTGCTTGCCCGCCGGGCCGGTCTGTTTGGTGACCAGCGTGTGGCCGAGCATCTCGTTGGCATTGGCAACGACGTCGGCCACCGACTTCGCCAGCCTGACGCCGCCCTTGGCGTCGGGGCCGAGCTCCTTGAACTTGCCCTTGCCGCGACCGCCGGCATGGATCTGGCTCTTCACCACATAGAGCGGGCCGGGCAGCGCCTTGGCGGCGGCTTCCGCCTCGCTTGCCTCGAACACCGGCACGCCTTCGGCCACCGGTGCGCCAAAGCCCTTCAGCAGCGCCTTGCCCTGATATTCATGGATGTTCATGCGCGTTGTCTCCGGTTCACTTGGCGGCAGGTCACTTGGCGGCGAGATGCGGAGCGATCTTGACGCAGGCCTCGCACAGGCCCTGCACCGCCGCCACCGAACTGTCGAACATCTTCTGCTCGGGCTTGCTGAGCTCGATCTCGATGATGCGCTCGACGCCGCCGGCGCCTATCACCACCGGCACACCGACATAGGTGTTCTTGACACCATACTGGCCGGAGAGATGCGCAGCACAGGGCAGCACGCGCTTCTTGTCCTTGAGATAGGCTTCGGCCATGGCGATCGCCGAGGCGGCCGGTGCGTAGAAGGCCGAGCCGGTCTTGAGCAGGCCGACGATCTCGGCGCCGCCGTCGCGGGTGCGCTGCACGATCTGGTCGAGCTTTTCCTTCGAGGTCCAGCCCATCTTGATGAGGTCGGGCAGCGGGATGCCGGCGACCGTCGAATAGCGGATCATCGGCACCATGGAATCGCCATGGCCGCCGAGCACGAAGGCGGTGACATCCTCGACCGACACCTTGAATTCCTCGGCCAGGAAATAGCGGAAGCGCGAGCTGTCCAGCACGCCGGCCATGCCGACGACATGGCTCTTCGGCAGTCCGGAAAACTTCTGCAGCGCCCAGACCATGGCGTCGAGCGGGTTGGTGATGCAGATGACGAAGGCTTTCGGCGCGTATTTCTTGAGACCCGCGCCAACCTGCTCCATGACCTTCAGGTTGATGCCGAGAAGGTCGTCGCGGCTCATGCCGGGCTTGCGCGGCACGCCGGCGGTGACGATGCAGACGTCGGCGCCCTCGATGCCGGCGTAATCGTTGACACCGGTCAGCCTGGAGTCGAACCCATCGACCGGCGATGACTGCGCGATATCCAGCCCCTTGCCTTGCGGGATGCCCTCGGCGATATCAAACAGCACAACATCGCCGAGATCCTTGAGGCCGATCATGTGGGCGAGCGTGCCGCCGATCATGCCCGAGCCGATGAGCGCTATCTTGTTGCGTGCCATGTCAGGATGTTTTCCCTTTAGACTGTGACGGCGCCCAAATCCTTAACGAATTGGATGACGGCGTCGAGGAAGGAGGCCGGAATGCTGCGAGGAAGCCGCGGGATTTCGCCGCACCCAATAGCCCCGGCGCAAAATAAATTCAAACGATTATTTCGGAGTGAATAATTTCAATCGGTTAGAAACAATGGGAGTTACGTAAGCGTCAAAAGATGTAAGCCGACTTTGGGATCTCTACACAATGAAGATGGAAATAAGAAGGCTGTTTCCCGGCGATGACGCCCTTGTGATGCGGGTCGCCGAGGACGTGTTCGACGAGCCGGTGAGGCCTGATCGCCTTGCCGCCTACCTCGCCTCACCAGGACATTTCATGATCGTGGCGCTCGCCGACGGCGTGGTCGTCGGCCAGTGCGCTGCCGTCATCCACCACCATCCGGACAAGGTGAGCGAACTCTACATCGACGAAGTCGGCGTGGCGCCGGCCTTCCAGCGCCAGGGCACAGCGACAAGAATGCTCGACGCCATGTTTGCGCTCGGCCGCGAGCATGGCTGCGAGGAGGCCTGGGTCGGCACCGAGCCGGACAATGTTGCCGCTCGCGCACTGTATGAGGCGCGAAGGGAGCCGCACGGCGAGGCGGAAGGCTTGGTCATGTATGTTTATCGACTCTAGGCCTGAGCCTGCTGCGCTTCAGGCGGCGCCATCCGCGCACTCTGCCGTTTCGCCCAGTCTTCCAGCCATTCGTGGCTCTGCATCTCGATCAGCCGCGACGCCGTGCGCTCGAATTCGAAGACCTCGATGCCGCGCTTCGCCGCATAAAGTTCAGCCGGCGCCGCCGCCGCGCTGACAACCAGCCGCACATGATGATCGTAGAGCGTGTCGATCAGCAGGATGAAGCGCTTGGCCTCGTTGCGGCTGCCTTCGCCGAGCACCGGCACATGATCGATGAAGATGGTCGAGAAGCGGCTGGCAATCGCCAGGAAATCGCGGGCGCCGTGCGGTTTCTCGCAGAGATCGGCAAAAGAAAACCGCGCCGCATCGCCGGCAGCACGCGGCACCACGATCTGCCTGCCCTTTACCGTCAGCGCCGCCGCCTCCGTCGGCCTGCCATGCGTCATCACCTCCCAAGCCTCGTCGAGGACAGCATCGGCGGCGGCATCGGCGGGGGTGACATAGACCGGCAGGCGGCTGAGCTTGTCCAGCCGATAATCCTTGTCGGCGTCTAGCGCCAGCACCTGCGCATTCCGCTCCAGGGTGCCGATGAAGGGTAGGAAAAGCTTGCGGTTCAAACCGTCGCGGTAGAGATCCTCCGGCGCGACATTGGACGTGGCGACCAGCACGACGCCGTTGGCAAACAGCGCCGAGAACAGTCGGGACAGGATCATCGCATCGGCGATGTCGGTGACGGAAAACTCGTCGAAGCACAGCACCCAGGCTTCCTCGGCCAGCGAGCGGGCCACCGGCGCGATCGGGTCGTCTTCCCTGACGGTGCCATTCTTGCGCTCCAGCCGATGCTTCTGGATGCGGTCCTGCACATCGGCCATGAAGTCGTTGAAGTGCACACGGCGCTTGCGCCTGACCGGCACCAGCTCGAAGAACATGTCCATCAGCATGGTCTTGCCGCGGCCGACGCCGCCATGGATGTAGAGGCCCTTGACGGCCTCGCGCGTCTCGCGCTTGCGCGCGAACAGCCAGCCCAGCGCGCTCGACTTGTGCGCCAGCCGCTTTGCCGAAATCTCGTCGATCAGCCGGTCGAGTGCCGCGACGATCCGCTCCTGTGCCGGATCGCGGTCGATCAGGCCCGTATCGACCAAATGGTCGTAGCGCTGCCGGACGGTCGCATGGGTCTGAAGGCCGTCACGCAGATGCATCGGTCACGTCGTTCTGAAGTATGATCCCGAAAAGTTGCAGACTTTTCGGACAAGATCATACGCAAAAAAAGACTTAGAGCAGGATGACCGACTCAATTTGAATTCATCCTGCTCTAGAGCAATCCCAGGAAAAGTGTGTAGCGGTTTTCCCTAGGAATTGCGTAAAAACAAATAGGAGGCGGGTCAGCCTCTTGTAAGCGAAATCGGCAGGCCGTTGGAAGTCTGGCCGTCGAATTTCTCTCCGCCCGAGGAATAGAGCCGTGCCAGCGTGCCGCCATTCTCATCATACAGCGTCAGCTGCTTGCCGGCGACGTTCCATGATTTGATGCCGTCGATCGGCGCCGGGCAATGCAGCGGTCCGGCCCGATAGCCGGCGCCGAATTTCGTCTGCGGCGTTGCCACCTGGCAGCTCTGGCCGGACACGCTGGCCTTCCACACGCCGGCGACGCTGCCTGCGGTAAGATCCGGGGCTCCGGCCGGTGCCGTTCCGTCCGGCGGCAACGAGGCGACCTGGGGGTTTAGCGTGCCTTGCGGCGCCGTCGGAAATTTCGACGGGTCGGCCGTGCCGGGCGACGCCGGCGGCGGCAGCTGATTTCCGGTTACCTTGCCGGAGGGCGCGGCTTGCAGCGGCGCTGGCTGCTCCTGGTCCATCGATGAGAACCGTGACGTTGAACAGCCGCTCGCAACGAGCGCGGCAAGCGATACGGCCAGCAGACCGGTTTTCGAAAAATCCATTTCAAACCTCCGTCGATCCGGCTGGGGCTGCCGTCCGCACAATGTCTTCCCCCACCAAGATGGAGAAGGTGGCAGAATTTCAACCCGATATGGTTAAAATACCATTTGCGGCAGCATCTGTTGCAACTTTACCACAAAATACGTGCCGCCTAAAAGCCTGCCCTGTGGGTCTGACCCGACCGTGCACAGCGGTTTTGCCTGGAGAGGCGTGCCCTTGGCATTCGGCCCCAGATGCTTGCGCTAGCCGGCTTCGGTCCTATCTCTGGTGAAACGGAACTCTGCCGGAGGCGAAACCTTGGCTGCAAGAAAAAGAGCCGCCAATCGCTACTACAGCGGCCCGCCCAGCGATCATTTCGACGGCACCTTGTTCTTCAATCCCAACGGCAAGCTGCCTGCGCGTTTTTCCGATCTTTTGAAGTGGCAGCTGGGCGGCGAGCGCTCGAAATGGCCAGCGGCGAATCCGAGCCCGTTTCATCAGGCCACGCCGGCCGAGCGGATCGAAGGCCCCGGGCTGAGGCTGACCATGGTCGGCCATTCCACGCTGCTTATCCAGACAGCCGGCCTGAATATCCTCACCGACCCGGTCTGGTCGCGGCGCGTCTCGCCGCTCTCCTTTGCCGGGCCGAAACGGGTCAACCTGCCGGGCATCGCGTTTTCCAGCCTGCCGCCGATCGACCTCGTATTGGTCAGCCACAATCACTACGACCATCTCGACCTCGCCACGCTGAAGCGGCTGAAGACAAAGCATGACCCGCTGGTGCTGACGCCACTCGGCAACGACGTCATTATCGAAGATGGCGTTCCCGGCATGCGGCTCTCCGTGCATGACTGGGGCGAGCGGGTCGACATCGGCAAGGACGTGGCCGTCCATGTCGAGCCGGTGCACCACTGGTCGGCGCGTGGCACCCGCGACCGGCGCATGGCGCTGTGGGCGGGTTTTGTGGTCAAGACGCCGGGCGGAAAGATCTATTTCGCCGGCGACACCGGTTTCCACGATGGCATCAACTATCGGCTGATGGCCGAAAGGCACGGCGGCTTCCGCCTCGCCATCCTGCCGATCGGCGCTTACGAGCCGCGCTGGTTCATGGCGCCACACCACCAGAACCCTGAGGAGGCGGTGCAAGGCATGCTTTTGTGCAACGCCGCCTATGCTGCCGGCTGCCATTGGGGCACGTTCCGGCTCACCAACGAGCCGATCGACGAGCCGGCAAGAAAGCTTGGTGAGGCCCTGGATGACCAGAGCGTCCCGCGCGAACGCTTTCGCGCCTTGCGTCCCGGCGAGGTCTGGGACGTGCCGACGGCCTAGGCAGGCGACCGGCTTCGCGGCGCAGGGAATTTCCAGGCAAATCCAAGGAATCGGAACCCAAGCCATCGCAGACGCGTTTGTAGGTAGTTTCCACAACCGTCGGCCGCGAGGTTTTTTCTCATGATCAAATGGATCATCATTCTTCTGATCATCGCGGCCGCGGCAAGCCTGCTCGGCATGCCGGCCTTGGCCGGAGCTGCCGCCACCGGTGCCCGTATCCTCATCGGCATCGTGCTGATCATCTTCCTGCTGGTCATGCTCGGCGTCTTCGCGGTGACGTAGCGCATCGGCCCGAAAATCGATTTTTGGAAAGCACGATGCGCGGATTCAAAATGTCCGCGCACTGGTAATTTCGGCCGGTATCCGCCATATAGGCGCCAAACCGGCATGAGACCTTTCGATCCATGGCAAGCACTGTCCCCTTCGCCAAGATGAACGGCATCGGCAACGAGATCATCGTTGCCGACATGCACGGTCGCGCCGATCGGGTGACGCCGGCTGCCGCCCTTGCGCTCAACGCCGATGCCGCGACGAAATTCGATCAGATCATGGCGATCCACGATGCCAGGACGCCGGGCACCGCCTTTTTCATCGACATATTGAATTCCGACGGAACCGGCGCGCAGGCCTGCGGCAACGGCATGCGCTGTGTGGTGCAAGCGCTTGCTGCCGAGACCGGCCAGAAGACATTCGCCTTCGAGACGGTCGCCGGCATCCTCAACGCCGAGGAACATGCCGACGGGCTGATCTCGGTCGACATGGGCAGACCGCGTTTCGGCTGGCAGGATATTCCGCTGGCCGAGGAATTCCGCGACACCCGCATGATCGAGCTGCAGATCGGCCCGATCGACGCGCCTGTGCTGCACTCGCCCTCGGTCGTGTCGATGGGCAATCCGCACGCCATTTTCTGGGTCGACCGCGACGTCTGGTCCTACGAGCTCGACCGCTTCGGTCCGCTGCTCGAAAACCACCCGATCTTCCCCGAACGCGCCAACATCACAATCGCGCAGGTGACCTCGCCCGAGACGATGGTCATCCGCACCTGGGAGCGCGGCGCCGGCCTGACCAAGGCCTGCGGCACGGCGGCTTGTGCCGCCGTCGTCGCTGCCGCCCGCACCAAGCGGACCGGACGCAGCGTCTCCTTGGTGACGCCCGGCGGCGGCTCCTTGCATGTCGAATGGCGCGGCGACGACCACGTCGTCCTCACCGGTGCCGCCGAATGGGAATTTTCCGGCAGCTTCGACCCGTCGACCGGCGTGTGGGCCCGCGACACCGAAAGCGCCGCCTGATGCCCGCTCTTCCCAAGAAGGGCATTGACGTCGTTGCCTTCGGCTGCCGGCTGAACACCTACGAATCCGAGGTGATGCGGCGCGAGGCGGAAAGCGCCGGCCTTGGCGCGCTGGCAGGCGGCGCCATCATCTTCAACACCTGCGCCGTCACCGGCGAGGCGGTGCGCCAGGCAAAGCAGTCGATCCGCAAGGCCCGCCGCGAGAACCCGGCCGCCCGCATCATCGTCACCGGCTGCGCCGCGCAGACCGAGCCGCAGAATTTCGTCGCCATGGACGAGGTCGATCTCGTCCTCGGCAATGAGGAGAAGCTGAAGGCGAATTCCTATCGCGCGCTGCCGGATTTCGGCGTCAACGATACCGAGAAGGCTCGCGTCAACGATATCTTTTCGGTACGCGAGACGGCCGCCCACATGGTCGACGCCATCGAAGGCCGGGCGCGAGCCTTCGTCCAGGTGCAGAACGGCTGCGACCACCGCTGCACCTTCTGCATCATCCCCTATGGCCGCGGCAATTCGCGCTCGGTGCCGATGGGCGCCGTAGTCGAGCAGGTCAAGCGGCTGAGCGGCAATGGCTATGCCGAGATCGTGCTGACCGGCGTCGACATGACCAGCTTCGGCGCCGACCTGCCGGGCAGCCCGAAACTCGGCAAATTGGTCAAGACAATCCTCAAGCAGGTGCCTGACGTGAAACGCCTGCGCCTCTCCTCGATCGATTCGATCGAGGCCGACGACGATCTGCTCGACGCGATCGCCACCGAGCCCCGACTGATGCCACATCTGCATCTGTCGCTGCAGGCGGGCGACGACATGATCCTGAAACGGATGAAGCGCCGACACAACCGGGATCAGTCGATCCGTTTTTGCGAGGATTTGCGCAAATTGCGCCCCGGCATCGTCTTCGGCGCCGACATCATCGCCGGCTTCCCGACCGAGACGGACGCCATGTTCGAAAAATCGCTGGAGATCGTCGAGGAATGCGGGCTGACGCATCTCCACGTTTTTCCATTTTCACCGCGCGAAGGCACCCCCGCGGCGCGCATGCCGCAGCTTCGCCGCGAGGTGGTCAAGCAGCGTGCTGCACGGCTGCGCGCCGCCGGTGGCGCCGCCTATGTCAGTCACCTCGCCGCACTCGCCGGAACGCGCCAGTCGATCCTGGTCGAGCGCGACGGGCTCGGCCGCACCGAAGGGTTTACGCTCGCCGCGGTCTCCGCCGGCGCGCCGGGCGAAATCGTTGAGGCTGATATCGCCGGCCATGATGGTATCAGACTGATTGCGGCGCCGCTTGCCGCCAGCGTCGCCTGAGACGCAAAGACATGGCTGGTTTTTTCAAGAAGATATTTTCGTTCGGCAAGAAGGAAGTGGTCGAGGAGCGGATCGACGAGTCGGCACCTCTGCCGCCGATCAAATGGGATGCGCTGGAGGCGCTGAAACCGGCTTCTGAGCAGGCCGTTCCGGAATTTTTGAAACGGGAAGAGCGTCAGCCCGAAACAGAAGCTGCGCCTCCGCCGCCAGTCGAGGCGGAAGCACCGCTCGCGCCGCAGCCGGCGCCTGTTGAAGAGGCCGCGCCCGCTCCTGCACCAACCATTCCGCCCGGGCCAGACATCCAGCCGGAACCCGCTCCGATCGAGGAGCCGGAGGCGCCTGCCGAGGAGCCGGCGCCAGAGCCTGAAATCCAGCCGGTTCCGGTCGAGGAGCTGGGACCGGAGCCGGAAGCGCCTGCTGAACAGGCAGCGCCCGAGGAAATCCCGGCCGTTCCCGTCATCCCTGAGCCGGCTCCTGCACCAGAGCCTCAGCCACCAGAAGTCGCCCCATCCCAGCCGGAAAAACGGCCTGAGCCGGCGCCCGTCGACATGCCGGCGCCGCCCGCCGAGATCCCCTCAACGGCGCCCAAGCCTGAGGCGCCGCCGGCCGAAATCCCGCCCCCCATTCGCCAGCCGGCGCCGGTCGAGGCAAAGCCAATCCTTGCTGAGATCGCACCGGAGCCGGAGGCCGTTCCGCAACCACCGCCGGAGCCAAAGCCAGCCCCCGGCAAGGTGACCGTAACCAAGAAGGTCGAGCAGAAAGCCCAGCCACAGAAGGCGCCGGAACCGGCACCGAAACGCTCGTGGTTCCAGCGTATGAAGGAGGGGCTTGCCCGCTCTTCCCGGGAACTGTCCGGCAACATCGCCGGCGTCTTCACCAAGCGCAAGCTGGACGAGGACACGCTGCAGGATCTCGAGGACGTGCTGATCCGCGCCGATCTCGGCATGGAGACGGCATTGCGCATCACCGATTCGCTGGCCGCCAGCCGCTACGGCAAGGACGTCTCCGAGACGGAAGTCCGCGCCATCATGGCGACGGAGGTGGAGAAGGTGCTGACCCACGTCGCCATGCCGCTGGAGCTTGATCTCAGTCACAAGCCGCATGTCATCCTTGTCGTCGGCGTCAACGGCACCGGCAAGACCACAACCATCGGCAAGCTTGCGGCAAAGCTGACCGATGGCGGCC
>NZ_RZTI01000114.1:0-20143 GCF_003997275.1 Mesorhizobium sp. M6A.T.Ce.TU.002.03.1.1 | reverse complement strand
CACCGAGAAGATGCTGAAGGGATTCGGCGCCAATCTGTCGGTCGAGACCGATGAGCGCGGCGTGCGCCACATCTTCATCGAAGGCCAGGGCAAGCTCACGGGACAGACGATCGCGGTGCCAGGCGACCCGTCCTCGGCCGGCTTCCCGCTGGTGGCGGCGCTGATCGTGCCGGGCTCGGACATTACAATCGAAAACGTGCTGATGAACCCGACCCGCACCGGGCTTCTGTTGACGCTGCAGGAAATGGGCGCCCGGATCGACATTCTCGACCCGCGCAACGAAGGCGGCGAAGATGTCGCCGATCTGCGCGTGCGCTATTCCGAGCTGAAGGGCGTCACCGTGCCACCCGAACGGGCGCCGACGATGATCGACGAATATCCGGTGCTTGCGGTTGCAGCGAGCTTCGCCGAGGGCGAGACCCTGATGCTGGGGCTGGAAGAACTGCGGGTGAAGGAATCCGACCGGCTGTCGGCCGTCGCCGAAGGGCTGAAGCTCAACGGCGTCGACTGCGCCGAGGGGGAGGCCACACTGGCGGTGCGTGGGAAACCTGGCGGCAAAGGGCTTGGCAGACATCCCAATGGACACAACACCGTTGTCCAGACCCATCTCGACCACCGCATTGCCATGAGCTTTCTGGTGATGGGGCTGGCAGCGGAAAAGCCTGTCACCGTCGACGACCAGGCGATGATCGCGACCAGCTTTCCCGAGTTCATGGGGCTTATGAAGAGGCTGGGGGCGGAGATCGAGTGACAGTTGATGGCAATCAATAGCCTTGAAGGTTGGGGCCAAACTGGAACGTCGGCAGGACAGAGGGGGGCGCGAAGGATCGCCACGCCTATCTGGATCATTGTGCTTTTCGGTTACGGTGGGCGGCGAATGAGCCCCCCCTTCACCATCGCCATCGACGGACCCGCCGGCGCCGGCAAAGGCACGCTGGCGCGGCGGCTGGCCGACCACTACCGACTGAACCTGCTCGACACCGGCCTCACCTATCGCGCGGTGGCCCATGCGCTGCTTCGGCTCGGCCTGCCGCTCGACAATGTCTCGGCGGCCGAAACCGCTGCCCGCCAGGTCGATCTGGCAAAGCTCGACCGGTCGGTGCTGTCGGCGCATGCGGTCGGCGAGGCGGCCTCGAAAGTCGCTGTGTTCCCGTCGGTGCGGCGCATACTGGTCGAAAAGCAGCGCGATTTCGCCAAGGCGGCGCCGGGCGCGGTGCTCGACGGCCGCGACATCGGCACCGTGGTCTGCCCCCACGCCGACATAAAACTCTATGTGACGGCGAGCGCCGAGGTGCGGGCACAGCGACGGCTGGCCGAGATCGAGAGCATCGGCGGCACCGCCAATTTTGACGAGATCCTGGCCGATATCCTGCGCCGCGACGAGCGCGACATGGGCCGCGCCGACTCGCCGCTGAAGCCGGCCGCCGATGCGCACTTGCTCGACACGTCGGAAATGGCTATAGAAGCCGCGTTTCTTGCGGCCAAGGCGATCATCGACGACGTTCTGGCCAAGAGAAACAAAGCCTGAGCCGGGTTTTCCTCCCGTTGCCGATTGCCGGCGGCGAAAAGATACCCATATCGGGCACGAACCCAGCCTGCCAGCATTCTTCATGCGCCGGAATTGCCGCTTAGGCGGCCAAGGGCTTTTTTGAAGCCCGGAACGCCGGCAGGCCAACGCAACGCTAACCCACGGCGCCCGCCCCGCGACAGATGCGGGGCATTCCAGGAGAAACTATGTCAGTTGCAAACCCCACTCGCGATGATTTCGCGAGCCTGCTCGAAGAATCATTTTCCGCCGGCCATTCCGGCGAAGGCCAAGTCGTCAAGGGCACGATCACCGCGATCGAAAAGGACATGGCGATCATCGACGTCGGCCTCAAGGTCGAAGGCCGCGTGCCGCTGAAGGAATTCGGCGTCAAGGGCAAGGACACGACGCTCAAGGTCGGCGACACGGTCGAAGTCTATGTCGAGCGCATCGAGAACGCGCTTGGCGAAGCGATGCTTTCCCGTGAAAAGGCCCGCCGCGAAGAGAGCTGGGTCCGCCTCGAAGAGAAGTTCACCAAGGGCGAGCGCGTCGAAGGCGTCATCTTCAACCAGGTCAAGGGCGGCTTCACCGTCGATCTCGACGGCGCCGTGGCCTTCCTGCCGCGCAGCCAGGTCGACATCCGCCCGATCCGCGACGTCTCGCCGCTGATGCACAACCCGCAGCCCTTCGAGATCCTCAAGATGGATCGCCGCCGCGGCAATATCGTGGTGTCGCGCCGCACCGTTCTCGAGGAAAGCCGCGCCGAGCAGCGTTCGGAAATCGTGCAGAACCTCGAAGAGGGCCAAGTGGTCGAAGGCGTCGTCAAGAACATCACCGACTATGGTGCGTTCGTCGACCTCGGCGGCATCGATGGCCTGCTGCATGTCACCGACATGGCATGGCGCCGCGTCAACCATCCGACCGAAATCCTCAACATCGGCCAGACGGTCAAGGTGCAGATCATCCGCATCAACCAGGAAACCCACCGCATCTCGCTCGGCATGAAGCAGCTCGAGAGCGATCCGTGGTCCGAGATCGGAACGAAATTCCCGATTGGCAAGAAGATCAAGGGCACCGTCACCAACATCACCGACTACGGCGCGTTCGTCGAGCTGGAGCCGGGCATCGAGGGCCTCATCCACGTTTCGGAAATGTCGTGGACGAAGAAGAACGTGCATCCCGGCAAGATCCTGTCGACGACGCAGGAAGTCGACGTGGTGGTGCTCGAGGTCGATCCGGCCAAGCGCCGCATCTCGCTCGGCCTCAAGCAGACGCTCGAGAACCCGTGGCAGGCTTTCGCCAGCAGCCATCCGGTCGGCAGCCAGGTCGAGGGCGAGGTCAAGAACAAGACCGAGTTCGGCCTGTTCATCGGCCTCGAAGGCGATGTCGACGGCATGGTCCATCTTTCCGACCTCGACTGGACCCGTCCGGGCGAGCAGGTGATCGAGGAGTACAATCGCGGCGACATGGTCAAGGCGCAGGTGCTCGACGTCGACATCGACAAGGAGCGCATCTCGCTCGGCATCAAGCAGCTGGCCAAGGACACGGCCGGCGAGGCAGCGACTTCAGGCGAACTGCGCAAGAACGCGGTTGTCACCTGCGAGGTCACCGGCGTCAAGGATGGCGGTCTGGAAGTGCGGCTGGTCGACAGCGGCATCGAGACCTTCATCAAGCGCTCCGACCTCAGCCGTGACCGCGACGAGCAGCGCCCCGAGCGCTTCACGGTCGGCCAGAAGGTCGACGCCCGCGTCATCGCCTTCGACAAGAAGACCCGCAAGCTGCAGGTCTCGATCAAGGCGCTGGAAATCGCCGAGGAGAAGGAAGCGGTCGCTCAGTACGGCTCGACCGACTCCGGCGCTTCGCTGGGCGACATTCTGGGTGCCGCGCTGAAGAAGCAGGGCAGCTAAGTCTGCAAACGCCACGCCTAGCGCGCGGCCTGTACATTCAACCCGCGGGCCGAAAGGTCCGCGGGTTTTTTCATGTTCGGTGAGAGCCGGGTGGCGGCGGCCTTACCACCCATCAGATTTAGTGGGCGGGTCAAATCTGCCGTGGACAAGCAGACTTTGGTTGCGGCCTTTCCAATTCGTTGGCTACCTTTCCTTGATGCGGCTTTTTGGCTATCGTCAGAAACGTTGAACAGGCGAGCACGCCATTGGTGCTACATGACCTGATCGAAGGAAAATAAGGCTTCTTACGCGCTCCGCTCGTTCCAAGTCTGAACCAAAAAAGTGGCCATTGCCCCCGCCAGATTGACGGCTAGCGCGGCATGCCGTGCTGACGGCCGAGCCGGTTTCCGCCCTTTTCCATGTGCGTCACTGAGTCTGTTGCGGATGGAACCCAGCCCTTCCACCACGGTCTGGCAACCACCCAGAATCCTTTTGAAAATATCTTCGGTATGCTGGTCCGGCGCCAAGTTTAGGCACTCGGCGGCGGTCCTGTATAGCCTTGGCAGCTCGTCCTTATCTCCGTAGGTTTTGCCCGACGCCTCAATGATGTGCTTGCACACTTCCTCTAAAAGCGTGCGAGCCAATGTTAACGCACCTTCTGGATCGCTTTCCCGGCGGCCCAAAGCCCGCTGCCAGATGGTATGCACGCCGGATTCGTCAAAGGAGGCCAGCGAGTTGGATATGGTGCTATCGGCGGGATGGCTCTGCACCGCTCTCTGCAAGGCCCGCTCAAGGTCTTCTGTCGGATATTCCGCATGAACCTTGCGCGCAATGTCCAAGACGTTTTCCGGCGAAAGCTTCAAGAGCCGCTTGCTGACGTACCGTTGTTTGCTCGAAAACGCTTCATCCCGAGTTCCTGGGGTGAGGCCCACAGCCTCGCCCACGTCGGCGAGCATATTCGCGCTTATGGGATAGAGCGCATCGACAATGGCTGTCCGCAGCGTAGCGGTGACTGATTTTTCCATGCTTTTACTTTGAGGCCGAGGCCCGGTCTTCGGCAAGCTCTAACAAACGGCGCCTCCGCAGCACTTCTAGGGAAGTTTTTTGGTGGATATGCAGATTTACCGCCTGCCGGAACTGGCACCGGGGTCCATGACGATTTTGGCACCAGCCCGGGTGTCGAAAACTTCACACGATAAAGGAAGCCGGTTGATCAGTAACCTGTAGCGGACAGGATGCAGCAGTATGCAGGGGGTACTGCCAACTTTCACGCCGGGGGGTGGAGGGTAGCTCTCTTGTAGGGCTAGCCAGGAAGCCGCATATTCGCGGCATGAACACGAAAACACCTGCAACCGCTGAAATCATCGCGCTACCGCTCTCAGCCAAAGATAAGCGCCGCGCCGAGACCAAGTACGGGAAGGCCGTGATGTCTCACGGCTTCACCATCTTGCCGAACCTGCTTTTTGAAGCTCAGGCTCATCTCAAGATCAGCTCGACCGCTTTCAACGTCCTGCTCCACCTGGTCATGCACTGGTGGGAAGCGCACGAGGCTCCGCACCCATCCATCAAAACGATTGCTCGGCGCATGGCGAAAAGCCCGCGCTCGCTGTTCCGCTATTTCGATGAGTTGGAAGGGGCGGGCCTGATCCAGCGCGTGGCGCGATATCGCGGCGAGAAGGCACAGACATCAAGCGCTTATGTGCTCACGGGTCTCGTCGACAAGCTCAAGAGCATCGAGCCTGAAATCGCAAAGGCGAAGAAGTTTAAACGCAAGCGACTGGAAAAAGCCGAAGAGGCCCCTTCCAGCGCTGCCTAAAGAAATCGCGGCGTAGCTCAACGGATAGAGCGCCTGCCTTACGACTGTCCTTCAAGGTATCACCACTAGGATAGGGGCAGGGAGATACGGGTTCAACTCCCGTCGCCGTGCCATCTTCAAGCAGCACCCTTTTTTTGGCGGAGAATCGGCAGATATCGATCATTACGCCCGCTGCAGCCGCCGGGCTGGATAGCCGGCGCTTACGAAGCGTTCAAGAAAGTCTCAGGTTGAGCCCTTCGGCCGCGCTGCCGCGAAACCTCAGGCCCTGCCGTAAAGCGGCACCAGTGTGCCGCTCATCGCCAGATTGGCCGGCGAAGCGAGGTATGCAATGGCCTCAGCGGCAGCTTCCAGGCTGACCCATTTGCTGAAATCGGCAGCCGGCATGTCCGCACGAGTGGCTGGCGTGTCGAGCGTCGAGGGCGCGACCGCATTGACCAGAATGCCCTTGCCCTTGAGTTCTTCCGCCATCGCCACCGTCATTGCCGCGACCGCCGCCTTGCTGGCGGCATAGGCGACCATGCCGGAACCGCGCCGCAGGTCGAGCCCGGCGCGCGCCGTGACATTGACGATACGGCCCGACACGGAAGATTCCAGCATCGAGCGTATCGCCGCGCGACAGCACAGGAAGGTGGTACGAGCGTTGGTGTCCATCATTTCTGCAAAGGACGCGGGCTCGATCTTCTCGACCGGCGCGGCGGTGAAGCCGCCGGCCAGATGGATGGATGCCCACAAATCCGTAACACTGGCGTAGAACGCATCGACCTTGGCGGGGTCGGCGAGATCGACATTGTGCGCCAGCCGGACGCGCTCATGGGCCGGGAAGGGAAAATGCGCAGGCGCGGCAGCATGGGCATTGGGCACATGGCAGATCGCGCCCTGCTCCAGCAGTTTGCCGACAACCGCGCCACCGAGCGCTCCGGTGCCGCCGGTCACCACAATATGCCTGCCGTCCAGTGTGTCCGTCATCTTCGACCGCTCCAGTCATTCATATGCCGCGCCGCCGCCGAAGGGTCGCGCCTTTCGCGCGATCACTCAACCGAAATCTCGATGACACAGCGTCGCTTGTGCGCGTCAAGCCGTCGGCTATCCATCGAAGATCGTATCTCCAAGCAGACGCTGCGACAGCACTCAAGCGACAGTGATCTCGATGACATACGGCAGTCCGGTCGCCCGCGCGCGCTTGAGTGCGTCTGCCAGATGACCGATGCCGGCGAGTCGCTCGGCGGCAATGCCATAGGCTTCGGCCAGCTTGCAGAAATCAGGCGGCGCCGGCGATACGCCGACCGGCTCGACGCCGACATCGAGCATCGAGGTTTCGATTTCGCGATAGCCGCGATTGTTCCAGACGACGAAGATCACCGGCGCCGCAGCATCGAGCGCGGCGCCCAGTTCCGGCAGCGTGAACTGGAACCCACCGTCGCCGGTGAGACAAACGACCGGCGCATCGGGCACGGCAAGGGCCGCACCGATCGCGGCCGCCGGACCATAGCCCAGCGCGCCGAAGCCGGTGGCGGCGTTGAACCAGCCGCCCGGGCGGTCGTGGTCGTAATAGAGGTTGGCGGCATAGACCGGCTGGGTCGAATCGCCGACGATGATCGAGCCCGGTAATGCATCGCGGATCACCTCGACGGCGCGCGTTTGCGCTTGGAGACCCTGGCTGATTTCGGCGAACGCGGCTTGCCTGGTCGCAGCGGCGCGAGCCTGACCGTCGCCCGATGGCGCCTGGTCCCTACCAATCTCTGAAAGCAGCGCCTCGAGTGCTACGCCACAGTCGGCCTGAATCGAAATCGTGGCTGGTCGGCGGGCAAGCTGGTCGGCGCCGATGTCGATGCGGATGAGATTGGTAGGCAGGACAAAGCCGCCATCGCCATATCCGTCATAGTCGGTCGGGCCGAACTCGGTGCCGGCGGCGATGACCAGGTCGGCGTCGGCAATCAGCGCGCGCACCGCCTTCAGGCTGGGGCTGGCCGGCACGGCAAGCGAATGGCGGTGCAGCAGGCCGCGGGCATTGGCGGTCTGAACCACTGGTGCTCCCAGCCTTTCGGCGAGGCGCTGCAACGGCGCTTCGGCTCTCCTGGCGCCGCCGCCGGCAAGGATCAGCGGTCGGCGGGCAGCCGCGCAAAGTCTTGCCGCCTCTGCTATCGCCGCCGCATCCGGTTCGGGCGGCGCTACATTCGTCAGCAAAGCCGCGATGCCGTCGGCCGGCTTGACCATAATATCGGTTGGGATCTCAATATGGACCGGACCGGGACGCGAGGATGAAAACAGGGCGAAGGCGCGGGCGAGCACGCCGGGCAGTTCGCCAGCCTCGGTGACACGGTGTGAGAACAGCGCGACCTTCTCCATCATGCCGCGCTGGTCGGGCAGCTCGTGCAGATGGCCGAGGCCCTTGCCCAGCGTCGTCGTGGCGTTGACGCCTGAGATCACCAGCATCGGAACCGAATCGGCGCGGGCCTGGCCCATGGCGGTGATGGTGTTGGTCAGCCCCGGCCCGGTGATGACGAAGGCGACGCCCGGCCTGCCGCTGGCGCGCGCATAGCCGTCGGCCATGAAGCCGGCGCCCTGTTCGTGGCGCGGCGTGACGTGGCGGATCTTCGAGCGCGCCAGCCCGCGATAGAGTTCGACCGTATGCACACCCGGAATGCCGAAGACGGTGTCTACACCATGGGCCTCGAGCAAAGTGATGAGCGCTTCGCCGACTGTCGTCATTGTCTGAGCACCGGACGTGTGAGGCAAGTCGGGCCGCCCTCGCAGGCGATGCACAGCGCGTCCGCCTCGAAGGTCGAAACCCTGCAGCCGGCGGCCGCCATGGCCGCTGCCGTTTTCGGGAAGCCGGCGACGGCGATCACGTCGCGCGGCGCGGTCGGCAGCACATTGAGGCTGAGGCCGTTGGAGGCGAAGAACTCCTGCGCGTCGCCCTCGACCAGGCGAATGCCGCGCGCCCGCAGCATCTGGTAGAAGGCAGCCGGCAAAAGCGGTGCATAGACCAGCGCCAGATCGTCGGCGAGCGGACTGATCACTGACATCAGATGCAGGCACGCCTCCTCGCCATGCCATAGCGGCAGGTCGTAACCGTAGACCTGGATACCTTTGGGTGAGAGCAGGTTGGCGAGTTGCTGGATGCCCTCCTGGTTGGTGCGCACGCCGCGGCCGACGGCCAGAGTCCTTGCATCCAGCCAGACGCAGTCGCCGCCCTCGACCTGTCCGGGATGCTCGATGCGACCAAGGACAGGCACGCCCATGCGCCTGTAGGCCGCCTCGTGCAGGCCGGGCTCGGCCCGGCGCAGCGCCTTGCCCATGGCAAGGATGATGGCGCCGTGGTCGGTCATCAGCGACGGATCGTGGGTGAAGACGGAATCGGCAAGCCCGTCGTCGGCGTCGGTCAGCCATTCGATCTCGGCGCCAGATGCCGAAACCAGCGTCGTCAGCGCCTCATGCTGGGCAGCCGCCTTTTGCGGATCGAAGCCGGGGCCATAGTGCCATTCCGATGCTTCGGCGCGGTGCATGGCGCTTGCGGCGGACCGCATCAGCACGCGCTGCAGGGGCCCGGCCATGGACTGCGACCCGTATGCTTTACCCACCAAGTACTCCTGAAACATCCCATCCAGCCAATAGCTACTCAGCGAGCCGTGATCAATGGTCCAAAAAGCATGGTTGACGGAGGCAAGCGGAACGGTCCATCTTGAGAATGAGAAGTTTGTCCAGTGATGGGTAATGAGTAAAAGATTCCAGCAGCGACGGGTCCAGCCGCTTCGTGAGGCACCGAAAAGGTGATAGCGCAAGGCACGGCCCCCGCCCTGAAGCACACGGCGCAGAACAGCGCCGCCGAAGCCATCCATGTCGAGAACCTGCATAAGAAATTCGGCGAACTGCATGTGCTGAAGGGTGTTTCGCTGTCGGCGCGCGACGGCGAGGTCATCGCCATCATCGGCGGCAGCGGCTCGGGCAAGTCGACGCTGCTGCGCTGCATCAATTGCCTGGAGAATCCGACCAGCGGCATCGTACGCGTCAATGGCGAGGAGATCCGGATGAAGGCCGACAGCCATGGCCACACGGTTCCCGCCGACCGCAAGCAGATCGAGCGCATCCGCTCCAAGCTCGGCATGGTTTTCCAGAATTTCAATCTGTGGAGCCACATGACGCTGATCGAGAACGTCATCGAGGTTCCGGTGCATGTTCTTGGCGTCAAGCGCGAGGTGGCTATCGCCGAGGCCGAAAAGCTGCTCGCCCGCGTCGGCCTGGCCGAGAAGCGTGACGTCTATCCGGCCTATCTGTCGGGTGGCCAGCAGCAGCGCGCGGCCATCGCCCGGGCGCTGGCCATCAATCCGCGCGTCATGCTGTTCGACGAGCCGACCTCGGCGCTCGACCCGGAACTGATCGGCGAGGTGCTGAAGGTGATCGGCGATCTGGCGCGCGAGGGCCGCACCATGGTGCTGGTCACCCATGAGATGAAGTTTGCCCGCGAGGTCGCGACGCATGTCGTCTATCTCTATAACGGGTTGGTCGAGGAAGAGGGACCGCCGGAGCAGATCTTCGGCGCTCCGAAATCCGAAAGGCTGAAGCAATTCATCCGCAACATCGGTTAGGCCGAGGCGGATGGACAAACGGGAACAACAACAAACTGGGAGTTAATGAAATGAAGACCGTTCTGAAGACATTTGCCGCAGCGCTGTTGCTCGGCGTTGCCGCGATGGGCGTGGCCAAGGCCGATCCGGTCAAGATCGGTGTCGCCGCCGAACCTTATCCGCCGTTCACCTCGCCGGATGCCTCGGGCAAATGGGTCGGCTGGGAGATCGAATTCATCGACGCGGTCTGCGCCGAGCAGAAGCTCGACTGCGTTATCACGCCTGTCGCCTGGGACGGCATCATCCCGGCGCTGACGACCAAGAAGATCGACGTTATCGCCAGCTCCATGTCGATCACCGACGAGCGCAAGAAGACGATCGACTTCTCCGACAAGTATTACAACACGCCGACGGCCATCATCGGTCCGAAGGACCAGAAGTTCGGCGCTTCCCCGGAAGATCTCAAGGGCAAGATCATCGGCGTCCAGGTTTCGACCGTGCATGCCGACTACGTCAAGAAGCACTTCACCGAAGCCGCGGAAATCAAGGAATATCAGACCCAGGACGAGGCCAATCAGGATCTTGCCGCCGGTCGCGTTGATGCGGTGCAGGCCGATTCTATCGCGCTCGATGCCTTCCTGAAATCGGATCAGGGCAAGCAATGCTGCGATATGAAGGGCACGGTCGCGCCGGATCTGGCAATCCTCGGGCCCGGTGTCGGCGCTGGCGTCCGCAAGGAAGACACCGAGCTGAAGGAGAAGATCAACGCCGGCATCAAGGCGATCCGCGCCAACGGCAAATATGACGAGATTTCGAAGAAATACTTCGATTTCGACATTTACGGCGCCGACACACAGTCGAACTGACGGCATCCCTGAGCGAATAACCACGCGGCGCGGACAGCGCGCCGTGTGGCTTCGTCGAAATCCACCCATGCAAGCTTTCCGCTGACGGTATCGCCAGCGGTTTTGGCGCCAGCAATTCGGGGGCGACGCTGATCGACGCATTTCTTCCGGCCTCTGCGGCCCGCATCATCGAACTTCTTTCGCCGACGCCGCCTGGCTGGGGCGGAACACTTCTGGTCGGACTTCTCCACTCCGTCGAGATCGCTGCCGGTGCGTTCGGCCTCGGCCTCGTGATCGGCATTTGCGGTGCGTATGGCAAGCTCTACGGCGGACCCGTGGTGCGCGATCTGCTGGCGGTCTACACGACGATCGTCCGCGCCGTGCCGGAGCTGGTGCTGATCCTGCTGCTCTATTATGCAGGCACCGATTTGATCAACCAGCTGCTGACGGCGATGGGGTATCAGCGCATCGACATCAGCGGGCTGGTGGCCGGCATTGCCGTGCTCGGCTTCGTCCAGGGCGCCTATTCGACCGAGGTGATGCGCGGCGCGATCCTTGCCATCCCACAAGGCCAGATCGAGGCCGCAAGAGCCTTTGGCATGTCTCCCGGCCTCCTGCTGCGACGCATCACGCTGCCGGCGATGCTGCCCTTCGCCATACCAGGCCTTGCCAATCTCTGGCTGATCGCCACCAAGGACACCGCCCTGCTCGCAGTCGTCGGCTTCTTCGAACTGACATTGGCCACGCGGCAAGCGGCGGGCGTAACCAAAGCCTATCTCACATTCTTCCTCGCCGCAGGCATGATCTATCTTCTGTTGACGCTGGTCTCCAATCTGATCATCGGCCGCATCGAGGCCCGGGCTCGGCGCGGCATGCCTTCCGTCAAGGAGGCGCGTTGATGGCTGTCGAAGCGACCATCGTCAACGTAGCCGCCCGCGCGTCGCTGTGGCTGCAGCCGCACCGCATCGTGCTGGTCCTGATCGGGCTGGCTCTGGTTCTGGCCGCCGCCTTCTTCATGCGCTGGGACTGGCTGCCGCAATATTATGAAATGGCGCTTGTCGGGATCTGGCGCACGCTCTGGATCCTGGCCGTCACCTGCATACTGGGCTTCACGCTCGCAGTGCCGCTCGGGCTGGCGCAGGCTGCCGGCCCTTTCTGGCTCGCGGCGCCCGCGAAGGCTTTCTGCACCGTCATCAGGGGAACGCCGCTGCTGCTGCAGCTCTGGCTCCTCTACTATGGGCTCGGCTCGCTGTTTCCACAGTATCCATGGATTCGCGAATCCTGGATGTGGCCGTATCTCAGGCAAGCGTGGCCCTACGGCGTCCTGGCGCTGACCTTGTCCTTCGCCGGTTATGAGGGCGAGGTGATGCGAGGCGCCTTTGCCGGGGTGCCGAAGGGCCAGCTCGAGGCCGCCCGCGCGTTCGGCATGAGCCGCTGGAAGATCCTCCGGCGGATCTGGCTGCCGCAAGCCTTTTACCGGGCGCTGCCGACGCTGACCGGCGAAACCGTGCTGCAGTTGAAATCGACGCCGCTGGTGGCGACCATCAGCGTGATCGACATATTCGCCGTCTCGTCCAAGGTGAGGCAGGGCACCTTCCTCACCTATGAACCCTTGCTGCTCCTGGCGTTGATCTATATGGCGATCACCGGCATCCTGGTCTTCGCCCTCGGCAAGATCGAGGCGCGGATCCCGAACAAGATCGGCTAGGGTTTTTAGTGAGTAGTCGGTAGTGAGTAGTGCGTAGGCAGTCGCTCACACTACTCACTAAATCCCTACTCACTACTCACTAGAGGCACTCACAATGCAACTCAGTCTCGACCAGGCGACAGGGCTGTGCCGGATGGCGGCGCTCGGCGCCGGCGCCAATGAAGAAGCGGCGCAGTCGCTCGCAGCCTCCATCGTAGCGGCCGAAGCGGAAGGTCTGTCGACGGTCGGGCTGTCGCATTTCATCGACTATCTCGAAGCGCTGGAGGCGGGCCGCATCGACGGCAAGGCCGAGCCGGTCATCACCAGGCCGGCTTTGGCGATCTATCTCTCCGACGCGCGTGGCGGTCTGGCGCATACCGGCTTCGACCGCACGATCGACGGTCTCGCCAAGGCGGCGCGCCTGTTCGGCGTCGCCATCTTTTCGCAGAAGAACGCCTATACATGCGGCGCACTCGGCTATTTCACCGGGCGGCTGGCCGCGCAGGGGCTGGTGTCCTTCGCCGCGACCAACGGACCGGCCGTGCTTGCCGGCTCGGGCTCGGTCAAGCCGGTCTACTGCACCAACCCGATGTCCTTCGCCGCGCCCGCCGCCGACGGAGCGCCACTGGTCATCGACCAATCGTCGAGCGCCACGGCTTTCGTCAACATCCGCAAGGCGGCCGAGGATGGCAAGAAAATTCCCGAAGGCTGGGCCTTGGACGTCAGCGGCAACCCGACCACCGATCCCGCTGCCGCCATGAAAGGCGCGATGCTTGCCTTCGGTGGCCAGCGCGGCGCCAACATCGCGCTGATGGTCGAAGTGCTGGCGGCGGGCCTATCGGGCGCCAACTGGTCGCTCGATGCACCATGGTTCACCGACGGACCGGACAGCCCGGGAACCGGCCTCTTCGTGCTGGCCGTCGAGCCCAAGCTGCTCGATCCGGATTTCGAGAAGCGCATGGAGGACCAGCTCGACCGGTTGCGCCGCCGCTACGGCGTGCATGTGCCAGGCCGCGCCCGAGCCGAAGCGGCGGAGAAGGCGGCGGCACGGGGCATAACGGCGCCCAAGGCCGTGGTCCAACGCATCTCCGAATTCGCCGCCCGGTATTCTTCGTAGAAAGTTTGTCTGCGTTTTTTTCGCCGTCGTTGAACCTTTTTGCGCTGTGCCGCGACCAATGCCTGTCCGGGGTGGGGTTTGCCCGGGCGGTGACATCCGGTCCCGAGTGTCCAAGGCTGAGGCGGGCGTCTCACGTCGTCCTGATACCGTCTCAGGTCAGGCCGCCTCGTCGGACCTTGACGCCGACCATGGAAGTCACCCGGAAAACCCCGCTTCGGCGGGGTTTTCTGCGTTCTCTCGGATCTGATCGGTTAACATGCCTGTTATGGTCAACTTTTGTTCATTTGACTTTAACCGAGGTGGTCGGGTGTTTGCGCCGAGCAGCAAAAGAGGAACCCCAATGTCCGCAAGCACCGACAATTCCAGCAGATGCCTTTTCTTCCCAGCGCTTGGCAGCCTCTATGCGGCGCTGAACACCGCCTCCGAAACCATCCTGCGTGCCGTGGCCGGCATCTTCCTCACCATCCATGGCTCGCACAAGATCACCGATCCGTTCGGCGCAGCCGAGATGGTCGAAGGCCTCGGCTTCTATCCCGGCGCATTTTGGTCTCTGCTGCTCGCCTGCACCGAGTTCTTCGGCGGCATCCTCATCGCTATCGGCCTGTTGACCCGCCCGGCCGCCTTCGCCGGAATGTTCGTGCTTCTGGTGACGGTGTGGTTCCATTGGGTCACTATGGGGCAAGGCTATTCGGGCGCCGAAAAATCGCTGCTGTGGGCGGCAATCCTGTTCTTCTTCGTCATCCGCGGCGGCAACCGCCAATCGACCGACGCGCGCATCGGCAGAGCGTTCTGAACCAGCCGAAGCAGAGGCATCGGCGACAATTGATCGCCCTTTGCCTTTGATGCGAAACCGATTATGAAACGGCTTCAGCCAAGCCCCAGTAGATCTGGGCCCCAGTAAATCTGGAAACTGCGCCGGAGCCAGCAATGACCGAAATCCTGCAGACCCCAAAGCTCGTCGTCGTGTTTGGCGGCTCCGGCTTTGTCGGCCGCCACGTGGTGCGGGCGCTGGCCAGGCGCGGTTATCGCATCAGGGTCGCCTGCCGCCGGCCCGATCTCGCCGGCCATCTGCAGCCGCTCGGCAATGTCGGCCAGATCCAGCCGGTGCAGGCCAATGTTCGCGTGCGCTGGTCGGTAGACCGCGCCGTGCAGGGCGCCGACCATGTCGTCAACCTGGTGGCGATCCTGCATGAGAGCGGCCGGCAGAAATTCACATCCGTCCACGAATTCGGCGCCCGCGCCGTCGCCGAAGCGGCGCGCGCCGTCGGCGCCGGCCTCACCCATATCTCGGCGCTGGGCGCCGATCTGAACGCGCAATCGGACTATGCGCGCACCAAGGCGCTCGGTGAGAAAGCGGTCCTGGAAACCATCGGCGATGCCGTCATCTTGCGGCCGTCGATCAATTTCGGGCCGGAGGACAGCTTCTTCAACCGCTTCGCCAACATAGCGCGTTATTCGCCGGTGCTGCCGCTGATCGGCGGCGGGCAGACCAAATTCCAGCCGGTCTATGTCGGCGATGTCGCCGAAGCGGTGGCGCGCTCGGTCGATGGCAAGGTCCAGGGCGGCCGGGTCTATGAGCTTGGCGGACCGCAGGTGCTGACCTTCAAGGAATGCATGCAGGAAATGCTTGCCATGATCGACCGCAAACGGCTTCTGGTGTCGGTGCCGTGGTGGGTGGCGAACATGCAGGCATCGATCCTCGGGCTTTTGCCCAATCCGCTGCTGACCAAGGATCAGGTCCTGCAGCTGCGCGAGCACAACATCGTGTCGGACGCGGCCACCAGGGAAGACAGGACGCTCGCCGGCCTCGGCATCCAGCCGCAGTCGATCGGCAGTATCCTGCCGAGCTATCTCTGGCGCTACCGCGCCGCCGGCCAGTTCCAGCGCAAGACAGCGGCTTAGCCAATCAGGCGCTCCACTAAAAGCGCCGTGTGACCTGCATCGGCAGGCCGCCCTGCGGTTGCGTCGTCAGTTTCTGCACCGGCCATGGCTTGGTCTCGGCGGTGGTGTCGAAGCGAAACCGCGACAGCATGATGGCCAGCGCGATGATCGCCTCCTGCATGGCAAAGCTGGCGCCGATGCAGACGCGAGGGCCGGCGCCGAACGGCAAATATTGGAAGCGGTCGATCTTCTCGCGATTTCCCGGATGAAAGCGTTCGGGCATGAAGGCGTCAGGCCTGTCCCACAGCTTGCGATGACGGTGAACGACCCAGGGCATGACCAGCACCGCGGCGCGGCGCGGTATATAGAGGCCGTTCCAGGTTTCGGGCTCGATCGGCTCGCGATTGATCGATGGCGCCGGCGGATAGAGCCTGAGCGCTTCGTCGAACGCGGCGCGGGTGAACGGCATGGCGTCGAGCCACTTTGTCGGGTCGGGCTCGCGGGCCAGCACGGCGTCGATCTCGCGCTCGATCTTTTCGCGCTCCCAAGGCGCTTCGGCCAGGCAATAGAGCGTCCAGCCAAGTGCTCGCGCCGTGGTTTCGTGGCCGGCGCCGATGAAGGTGATGATGTTGTCCTCGACCTCGGCGCGCGTCAGCCCATCCGGACCCTCCGCCTTGAGCAAAAGCGTAAGAAAATCCTGTGGCACCTTGTCCGGATCGCGCTTGACCCGCTCTTCGCGCATCTTGACGGTGTCGGTGACGATCTTGCGGAAATAGGCCATGGTCTTGCGGCCGCGGATGCGGGTCAGGCGCGGCAGCCATTCGGGCGCCCGCAACAGGTCGAGCGGATCAACCCGACCCATGGTCTCGAACAACCGGTCGATCTCCTTGGCGAAGCTGCCCGGTTCGCCTGATATTTCGCCGGAAAACAGCGTCTCGGCCAGGATGTCGAAGGTAAGCAGCGTCATGTCATGGGCGATGTCCGACGTGCCGCCGCTCTCGTAGCGCGTTA
This sequence comes from Mesorhizobium sp. M6A.T.Ce.TU.002.03.1.1, assembly GCF_003997275.1. Classification (NCBI taxonomy): domain Bacteria; kingdom Pseudomonadati; phylum Pseudomonadota; class Alphaproteobacteria; order Hyphomicrobiales; family Phyllobacteriaceae; genus Mesorhizobium; species Mesorhizobium sp. M6A.T.Ce.TU.002.03.1.1. The sequence continues at coordinate 3,810 of NZ_RZTI01000114.1, read as the reverse complement.
CGAACTCCCGCGTGCGCCTCAGCATCGGCTCGGCAAAACCGAAGATGTGGCGCGGCGTGAACACCGGCGCCATCGCCTTGCGTGAACGCCTCCATACCTCGCCTTCGGCGGTCAGCAGGCCGTCGCGCAGGATCGGCCGCAGGATCATCTGGCGCACCGTCGCCATCTTGTAGTTTTTGGCGTTGTCGACCAGCACGTGGCGGATCAGGCCGGGGTCGTTGGCGATGACCAGCGGCCCCCCGATGCCGGTCACCGATATCCAGGGTTGGTTATAGGTCGGCTCGCCCCACAGTTCGAGCGGGTTGCGATAGACGATACGGATCATCTCCAGCGTCGAAGGCGGCGACGTGCGCGGTTTCGGCGCCGGCGGGACGAAGGGGGCGGGCTGACTGTCCATGGCGTGCTCCGCTGGTGAACTCAATGTAGGGGCTGGCAAGGCAACCGTCCATGTGGCCGAACGGCAAAGGCGAAGCATCCCGCTCCCGGATGTGACCGGAGCACCGCCAAGTGCCTGCTTGCCGGAACAGGCCGGCCTGCTCCTGTTGCCGCCGCTCTGTCCCCAACACCGGCTCGACTTCTCGGGTCCGATGCCCCAACCGGCCAGGCGTGCTCTTCCTCCATTCGGAAATGCTTGCAAACCTTGGAAAAACCGCCTTTTGCGCCTATATCTAGGGCATCAAGGACGCGCGATTCGGAGCCGATTTTTAGCGCTGGATATGCGGCATCAATCAGACAGGTTTTCATGAGCGATCAGATCGACAACGCCAGCGGCGCTGAGGCCGAGTACGGCGCCGATTCCATCAAGGTTTTGAAGGGGTTGGATGCCGTCCGCAAACGGCCGGGCATGTATATCGGCGATACCGACGACGGCTCGGGCCTGCATCACATGGTCTACGAGGTGGTCGACAACGCCATCGACGAGGCGCTGGCCGGCCATGCCGACCTCGTCACGGTGACGCTCAACCCCGACGGTTCGGTGACGGTCATCGACAATGGCCGCGGCATTCCGACCGATATCCATACCGGGGAAGGCATTTCGGCGGCCGAAGTGATCATGACGCAGCTGCATGCCGGCGGCAAGTTCGACCAGAACTCCTACAAAGTGTCCGGCGGCCTGCACGGCGTCGGCGTCTCGGTGGTCAACGCGCTGTCGGCCTGGCTGAAGCTGAAGATCCGCCGCAACGGCCAGATTTACGAGATGAGCTTCACGCACGGCAACGCCGACGCGCCACTGAGGGTCACCGGCACCTACGAGCAGCGCAAGGTTGCCGGCACCTATGAGGGGCGGAGCGGCAGCGAAATCACCTTTTTCCCGTCGTCCGAAACCTTTACCATGGTCGAGTTCGACTTCGGCACGCTGGAGCATCGGCTGCGCGAACTCGCCTTCCTGAATTCCGGCGTGCGAATCGTTCTGACCGATGCCCGCCATGCCGACGTCGTGCGCCATGAGCTGCACTATGATGGCGGGCTGGAGGAGTTCGTCAAATATCTCGACCGCGTCAAGAAACCGCTGATCGACAAGCCGATTGCGATCAAAGCCGAGCGCGACGGCATCACCGTCGAAGTCGCCATGTGGTGGAACGACAGCTACCACGAGAACGTGCTGGCCTTCACCAACAACATTCCGCAGCGCGACGGCGGCACGCACCTTGCCGGATTCCGTGGCGCGCTGACGCGCCAGATAACCGGCTATGGCGACTCCTCGGGCCTCACCAAGAAGGAGAAGGTGGCGCTGATCGGCGACGATTGCCGCGAAGGGCTGACGGCGGTGTTGTCGGTCAAGGTTCCCGACCCGAAATTCTCGTCACAGACCAAGGACAAGCTGGTCTCATCCGAAGTCCGCCCGGTGGTTGAAGGGCTCGTCAACGAGGCGCTCGGCACCTGGCTCGAGGAGCATCCGGCCGAGGGCAAGGTTGTCATCGACAAGGTCATCCAGGCGGCTGCGGCGCGCGAAGCCGCGCGCAAGGCGCGCGACATCACCCGCAAGAGCTCGCTCGGCGTCACCTCGCTGCCCGGCAAGCTGGCCGACTGCCAGGAACGCGACCCGGCGAAATCCGAAATCTTCATCGTCGAGGGCGACAGCGCCGGTGGCTCGGCCAAAGGTGGCCGTTCGCGGCAGAACCAGGCCATTCTTCCGCTGCGCGGCAAGATCCTCAATGTCGAGCGGGCCCGCTTCGACCGCATGCTCGGCTCCGACATGATCGGCACGCTGATCACCGCGCTCGGCACCTCGATCGGCAAGGACGAGTTCAACGCCGACAAGCTGCGTTACCACAAGATCATCCTGATGACCGACGCCGACGTCGACGGCGCCCACATCCGCACCTTGCTGCTGACGTTCTTCTTCCGGCAGATGCCGGAGCTGATCGAGCGCGGCCATCTCTATATCGCGCAGCCGCCGCTCTACAAGGTGACGCGCGGAAAGAGCTCGCAATACATCAAGGATGAAAGCGCCTTCGAGGAATTCCTGATCGGCTCGGGGCTGGAAGAGGCGTCGCTTGCGCTCAGCACCGGCGAGGTGCGGGCCGGACAGGACCTGCGCAGCGCCATCGACGATGCGCTGGCGGTGCGCCAGCTCATCAATGGGCTGCACACACGCTATAACAGAGGCGTGGTCGAGCAGGCGGCGATCGCGGGCGGGCTCAACCCGGAGGTTTTCGCCGATCTCGGCCGGGCCAACGCCATGGCCGAGCGTGTCGCCCGGCGTCTCGACATCATCGCCGAGGACACCGAACGCGGCTGGACCGGCCGCATGTCGACCTCGAACGAAGGCATCGGCGGCTATGTGTTCGAGCGCACGGTGCGCAGCGTCAAGGAGTTCGCGCATCTCGATCTCGCGCTGATCAATTCGGCCGATGCCCGCCAGCTCGACCGCTATGCGCCGCGCCTGGCAGAGGTCTATGGCGAGCCGCCGGTGCTGCGCCGCAAGGATGTGGCCGAAACCATCTCGGGACCGCTGGCACTGCTCAACGCCGTGTTTGCCACCGGACGCAAGGGCCTGACCATGCAGCGCTACAAGGGCCTCGGCGAGATGAACGCCGAGCAGCTCTGGGAAACCACGCTCGACCCGAATGTGCGCTCGCTGCTGCAGGTCAAGGTCAATGACGCGACGGACGCCGACTCGCTGTTTTCGCGACTGATGGGGGACGAGGTCGAACCCAGGCGCGAGTTCATCCAGGAAAACGCGCTGTCGGTCGCTAATCTGGATATCTGAAGCCCAAGCCGGGTGCTCAATTTCGGATGTTTGAGACATAATTGGTAGGCTTAAGCTTACCAAACATGTCTACCGCCCCCAACAAAGATCACTGAGGGCCGGCCGGAACGGAACGGCTTCCAAGGCATTGTAATCGATCAACGATCACAATAGCCGCAGGAGGCACTCATGGGACGTGGCATTTTGCTCTGGCTTCTCGGAGTCCCGATTCCGATCATTATTCTCATCATGCTTTTCGCACGGTAGGGGGCTGACATGCAGTCAACCCTAACGGCTGTCGACGTTTCCACGCCGACGGAATCCTCCTCCACCGCTGTCAGCTGGGGGCCGATCATTGCCGGCGCGTTCGCTGCCTCGACGCTGACCTTGATCCTGATGCTGCTCGGCTCCGGGCTCGGGCTGACCATGGTTTCGCCGTGGTCCGGCTTGAGCACCTCGGTCACAACTTTCGCGGCCTCCACCGCGGCGTGGCTGATCATCGTGCAGTGGCTGTCGTCGGCTCTCGGCGGCTATCTTGCCGGGCGGCTGCGCACCAAATGGGTCGGCGTCCACACCGATGAAGTCTTTTTCCGCGATACCGCTCACGGCTTCCTCGC
>NZ_RZTI01000113.1:0-20309 GCF_003997275.1 Mesorhizobium sp. M6A.T.Ce.TU.002.03.1.1 | reverse complement strand
GCCCTGCTTCCACGCCTCGAAATCGCCGCCGCATTGCTGTGCCACCGCTGGCGCCGTGGCGGCCAGAAGCAGCGCCGCGAGAATTTCCAAGCGCAATCGCATCGCCATCCTTCCAAGAAGATTACCGGCGGTTGCAGGCGTCTTCACTGGCTGTGTCGAAAAGCAGGCGGCAGGCCCGGTGTCAACGGGTGTTCTGCCGCAGCCACTTGTTCCAGGCTGCTTCCGAGCCGTTGAAGACATTGATGTCGGCATTGCCCCTCATGCCCGGCACAACGCCGGTTCCGGTGTACTGCCAGAAAGTGAAGGGGTGGCTACCGTATTTCTCGCGCGGGTGCCCGGCCACCGAGCGCAGCCAATAGGGGTAGCTGCGGAAAGCCGACAGGCCGTTGTCGTCGAAGAAATCGATCGAGGTGTAGATGATCGGCTTCTTGCCATAGTGTCTTTCGACGATTTCGAGGAATATGCTCATCTCGCTACGCACCGTGGCCGCATCGGGCCGCAGCCTGCAAGTCGGCGACTTGGCGTTCCATTCCATGTCGAGAACCGGCGGCATCGCCGAGCGGTCTTTGGGCACGTTCTTGATGAACCAGCGCGCCTGCGTGGCGGCCGGCGTGCAAAAATAGTAGAAATGATAGGCCGCGCGCGGAATTCCCGAGGCTTTCGTGCGGCTCCAATGCTCGTCGAAATATTCGTCGAAGCGATCGCCGCCTTCAGTCGCCTTGATGAAAACGAAGGAAATGCCGCTGGCCCTGGCCGCCGGCCAATCGACCGAGGTCTGGTATTTGGAGACGTCGGTGCCGTGAACCGCATAGCTCCACGGCGCGCCGCTTTCCCACTCATGCGGGTCGGAGTCGTCAAAACGGGGTGCACGCACCGCAACGGTCGGGGCGCTCGGCAGCGACGGGGCAAGATCGTCGACGGTCGAGCAGGCGCCCAGCAACGTCAGCATGATGAAAGCCGCGAAACGGCGCATCGCTACTCCTGAACCGGTTTCAGCCGGCCGCTGATGGGTTGTTGCTGCAGGTGGCCCCCTCGACCGTACCCCCAAAGCGATCACCCCACAGGACCGCTCCTATCCCTGGTCATCGCCGATCATGGTTGATATTCCGTTCACGGTGCTCGACAGGAGCCGCGATTTTGCCGAAGCAATGGCGGCAAATCAATGACATAGATGAGCGTCCGGGGGAGTCGGAAAATGCGGACTGTTCTAAGGCTGGTGAAATGGCTGGTCGGGCTGGTCGTGCTGGCGGTCGCAGCACTCGCCGCCTGGCTGTATTTGGCGCCGCCGGAACTGATCCGCGTCGGCTCGGGTTATTCGGCCAAGATCGTCTGCTCGAATGTCTTTATCGCCGGACGCGATGCCAATGAGGTGCTCGCCGTCGACGTGCAGGCGCCAGGCCATCCATTGCTGAGGCTGATGAGGATCTCTGTCGACAAGAAGCAGGGCACGGTTTCGGCGGGGCTGTTTGGCGTGTTCGGCAAGAGCGTCGCGGTCGTTCGTGACGGGCTCGGCTGCACGTCGGTTCCGGACGGCAATGTCACCGCTGCCAAGGCGGTCATCGGGGCGGCGCTGACGCCGGCACCGCCGCTCGACGCGCTCTGGCCCGACGGCGACAAGGCCGACGTCTCGCAGAACCCCGAAATCGAGCAAATCCTTGACGATCCCGCAATGACCGGCCCCGGTATGCGGGCGGTGGTGGTGGTCAAGAACGGCCGCATCGTCGCCGAGCGCTATGGCGACGGCTTTACTGAAAAGACGCCGCTGCTCGGCTGGTCGATGACCAAGACGGTGAACGCCGCGATCGTCGGCACCCTGGTGAAAGACGGCAAGATGGCGATGACGAACCAGGGGCTGTTCGGACCCTGGAAAACGGACGGCCGCGCTGCCATCAGCCTCGCCGACATGATGGCGATGTCGAGCGGGCTGGAGTTCAACGAGGAGTATGGCGACGTCGCCGACGTGACGCGGATGCTTTATCTCGAGCCTGATATGGCCGGCTTTGCCGGATCCAAGCCACTGACCGGCGAAGTGGGCAAAATGTTCTCCTATTCGAGCGGCACGGCGGTGATGCTGTCCAGGCTGTGGCAGGACGCGATCGGCGACAAGAACAAGGCGCTGGCGTGGCCGAGGGTTGCGCTGTTCGACCCGCTCGGCATGCAGAGTGCGGTGCTGGAGGCCGATGAGCACGGCACCTTCGTCGGCTCGTCACATCTCTACGCCACCGCGCGCGACTGGGCGCGCTTTGGCCAGTTCCTGCTGCAGGACGGTGTCTGGAACGGCAAGGAGATCCTGACTGCGGGTTTCGTCAACTGGATGCGGGAAGCTGCACCGGCCTCGAAAGTCTACGGCAGGGGCCAATTGTGGATCGAGGGGCCGGGCGACGAGGAGAGCCCCGGCGCCGGCACCGCTGCGGGCTTGCCTGGGGACACCTACTGGATGGAGGGCCATGACGGGCAGACCATCGCCATCGTCCCCTCGGAGCAGCTGGTGGTGGTGCGGCTCGGCCTGACGCCGGCCAAGCTCGGCTATCGGCCGCAGACGATGCTGGCAGCGCTGGTGAAGGCGCTGCAATAGAAAAGCTATCTGCGCGATCCGACCACAGCGAGCCACGCATAGCCGCGATACAGTGTTCTGAACCGAAGGCTTGCGCCGATCCGCTCGGATTCCGATTCCAGGACATCGCGCAGGGATTCACGCGGCTCGACATGGAATTTTCTCAGCCAGCCGCGCAGCAGTGTGCGGAACCAGCCGGGCAGGGCCTCCTGCTGGCCGAAATCGACGACGTGCAGCGAGCCGCCAGCCGACAGGGCTGCAAGTGCCGCGGAAATTGTCTTCTCCCAACCGGGGATCATCGATAGCGAATATGAGACAAAAATGCGGTCGAAACTTTCGACAGAAAACAGTGCTTTCGCGTCGAAATCCGTCGCGTCGCCGCGCGCCAGCTTGACGCGGCCGGACAGGCCTTCGCGGGCAATGGCAGCCATGGCCGTTTCCAACATTTCGGCCGAAATATCGAGACCGAAGAAGCGGGCGTCGGGATAGCGGCGGGCGGCGAGGACTATGTTGCGGCCGGTGCCGCAGCCGAGTTCGAGCATCGTGCCGCCGGCAGGCACATCCAGCCCTGATATCAGCCGGTCGCGGCCGAGCAGGTAATATTTGCGGGTCAGGTCGTAGATATGGCGCTGCCAGCGGTAGACGCCGTCCATCAGTTCGGCGTGCCTGGCCGGCAGTTCGGTCGTGCTCATGCGGACAGCTTCACATAAAGGTGGAAGCCGCCATAGATGGCCGAACGGTCGCGGGCCGAGAATTCGCGCGAGGCTTCGTCCGCATAGCTCCATTGGTCGAGCAGCGAATTCGAGACACGGCCGGGCAGCAGGCTGGGTTCGGCCGCGGTGCGGAAGATGACGCGGGCATCAGTCGACGCGGTGCGGGTGATCTCGGCCCATAGCGCGTTGAGCTGGTCGTCGGTCATCCAGTCCTGCGCGTCGAGCAGGACGAAGCGGTCGACGGAACCGGCATCCTTGCCGGCGAGGAATTCGATCAGATTGGCATGGTGGATGGCGACGCGGTCGACATTGTTGCGGATCGTCTTGTAGTTGCGCTTTTCGAGATAGGCGGGCAGCGCCGCCTCGCCAGGATTGGGATAGCGGCGGGCAAAAGCCTGCCAGGCGAAATAGTTGTTCTCTAGCGGAAAATCGCAAGCGAGCTTTTCGAGCCGGGCCTTCAGCACGCTGGCCATGGTGCCGTCGCCCGAGGTGATCAGCGAATCGTACTGCGCCGGCGGAATGCCGAGCCCGAACAGCGAGGCCTTTCGCGAGGTGGCCCATTTCAGCAGCGGCTTTTCGAAGACCGGCGCCAACTCCTCATTGAAGAAGCGGCGCTGATCGGCGAGGCTTTTGGCTTCCATGATGCCGGCCGGGTCGACCCCGAAGAACTTGGCAGTGCGGTGGCCCATGGCGATGAACAGGCCGAGCAGGCCGGTCTGGTAGAAATTGCGGTCGAAGACGGCGATGCGGCGACGCCTGCGCCAGTTGCGATGCTCCCAATGGTGGCGGCTGACCGGATCGAGATGCGGCGCGATGAAGCGGTCGTAGGCTTGCGAATTGTGACGGGTCTCGGCAGCGCCGAAGAAACGGAACAGGTCGCCCTGCGAGGGCAGATGACGCACCGCCTCGAGCTTCATGCGGTTCAGCGCGATGTGGGCGGTGTTGAGATCGACGGCGTCGATCCTCTCCGGCGACCGGGTGAGATAGGCAAGGATGTTGCAGCCGCCCGAGGCGATGGTGACGACACGGTGGCCCTGATCAAGCTGCATCGCGTCCATGTCGACGTCGGGGTCTTCCCAGATCTGCGGATAGACGAGGCCGGAAAACAAAAAGGCGAAGAGCCGTTCGGAGAGGCCGGCCTTCGACAGCGGGCGATTCTGATAGACGGCCTTGCCAACTTCCTTGCCGCGGCGAAAAACCAGTTCTCCGGAAAGATCCGTCATGACAAGGCGATTCCCCATTTGCTCTGGCGCAAGCGGGTAGCGCAGCGTTATGACAGGCCGGTGACAACCTGTTGAAGCTAACTCAGGCCTCGCCAAACCCACCTGGCGTCGGTGTCGTGAGGATGACGGCGTCGCCGGCCTCCAGCACCGTCTGGTCGCAAGCCTTTAGGACTTCGACGCGGCCATCCTTGCGGCGGACCTTGGTCGAGCCGGCCTCGCCATCGCCGCCGCCGTCCAGGCCCTGCGGCGGGCGGTTGCGATGCGAGGACAGGATGGCGCACTCCATCTTTTCAAGGAAACGGATGGTGCGCTTGGTGCCGTCGCCGGCACTCCATTTGCCTTTGCCGCCGGAGCCTTCGCGGATGTGGAAATCCTCGAGCAGGACGGGAAAACGCAATTCCAGCACTTCCGGGTCGGTCAAGCGCGAATTGGTCATGTGGGTGTGGACGCCGGAGGTGCCGGCAAAGCCGCGGCCGTTGTTCATCCGGCCTGCCGGCGAGCCGGAGCAGATCGTCTCGTAATACTGGTACTGCTTGTTGCCGAAGGTGAGGTTGTTCATCGTGCCTTGCGCGTTGGCCATCGCGCCCATGGCGCCGAGCAGCGCATTGGTGACATGTTGGGAGGTCTCGACATTGCCGGCGACGACGGCAGCCGGATAGGCGGGCTTCAGCATCGAGCCATCGGGGATGATGATGTTGATGGGTCTCAGACACCCGGCATTCATCGGGATCATGTCCTCGACCATGACGCGGAAGACATAGAGCACGGCTGCGCGGGCGACCGGCTCGGGAGCGTTGAAATTGTTCTTCATGACCGGCGACGTGCCGGTGAAGTCGACGGTCGCCTCACGCTTTTGCCGGTCGACCGATATCTTCACCTTGATGATCTGGCCGGTGTCGGTTGGATACTCGTATACGGAACTGTCGGGCAGCCGCTCCAGCACACGGCGCACACTTTCGGCTGCGTTGTCCTGGACGTGACCCATATAGGCCTCGACGACATCGAGACCGAAATGCGTGACCATCTTGCGCAGCTCGGCAACGCCCTTTTCGTTGGCGGCAATCTGCGCCTTGAGGTCGGCGATGTTCTGGTGCGGATTGCGCGCGGGGTAGCGATGGTCGGTGAGCAGCGTCTCCAGTTCCTTCTCGCGGAACCGGCCGCGGTCGACGATGCGGAAATTGTCGAACAGCACGCCTTCCTCGTCGACCGTGGTGGCAAGCGGCGTCATCGAGCCGGGCGCTGTGCCGCCGATGTCGGCATGATGGCCGCGCGAGGCGACGTAAAAGAGGATCTCCGGCGATTGGCCGATCTCCCTCCTTGAGGGGGAGATGCCCGGCAGGGCAGAGGGGGGCGTGACAGAATGAGAGGTTGGCGGGACAGCGCCCCCCTCTGTCGGCTTCGCCGACATCTCCCCCTCAAGGGGGGAGATTGGGCGCGCTTCCTCGAACACCGGCGTCACCACCGTAATGTCAGGCAGATGGGTGCCGCCATTGTAGGGCGCGTTGAGGGCAAAGACGTCGCCGGGGTGAATGTCGCCGGAGTTGAGCCGGATGATGGTTTCCACCGAACGGTCCATGGAGCCGAGATGCACCGGCATGTGCGGCGCATTGGCGACCAGCGCGCCATGACGGTCGAAGACGGCGCAGGAAAAATCCAGCCGTTCCTTGATGTTGACGGAATAGGCGGTGTTTTGCAGCGTCACGCCCATCTGTTCGGCGATCGACATGAACAGGTTGTTGAACACCTCCAGCATGACCGGATCGGCCTCGGTGCCGAGCGCCGCCTGCCGGCGCTTTTTCTCGATGCGGCGCAAGAGCACATGGTTCTTGGCGGTGATCTCGGCCTGCCAGCCCGGCTCGACGACGATGGTCTGGTTCGGCTCGATGATCAAAGCAGGGCCGGCAACCTTGTTGCCCGGTTTCAGTGTTTCGCGAGGAAAGATATTGGCGTCGCGCCAAGTGCCGTCGGCGAAGATCTTCCTATTCTCCGCAGGGTTTGCGGCGATGTCCTCAAGGGCTGAATCACTTTCCTCGCGGCCGGTGCCGCCGGTGTCGATGCCTTCGACGCCGACCGATTCCACGATCATCGGCTTGTCGTCATAGACGAAACCGAACTGCGCCTTGTGGACCGTTTCGAAATCGCCCTTGGCCCGTGTGATCGAGCCGTGCTCGAAATTCACGGGCAATGCAGTGTCGGTGCCGTCATAGCGGATCTGCAGCACCGGTTTCGAGACGACAGCGTCCTCGGTGATGCCTTGCGCGGCAAGCTCGTCGATGACGGCTTTTTGTAATGTCGCGATGAGGTCGTCGATCGCCGGCCGGGAGTCTTCCGCCAGCGGTTTCAGCAGCGCTTGCTGGCGCGACGAAAAAATCGAGGACAATCCAATGCCGTATGCCGAAAGCAGGCCGGAGAAAGGATGGATCAGCACCGCTTCCATGCCGAGTGCGTCGGCAACGAGGCAGGCGTGCTGGCCGCCGGCGCCACCGAAACAGTTCAGGAGATATTCGGTGACATCGTAGCCGCGCTGCACGGAAATCTTCTTGATTGCGTTGGCCATGTTTTCGACGGCGATGGTGACAAACCCTTCGGCGACCGCCTCCGGCGTCCGGCCGTCGCCGATTTCGGCGGCGAGTGCTGCGAATTTCTCGCGCACGGTCTGCACGTCGAGCGGCTCGTTCTGGCCGGGTCCGAAAATGGCCGGAAAGAAGTCGGGTTGCAGCTTGCCCAACATGACATTGGCGTCGGTGACGGCCAGCGGGCCGCCGCGCCGGTACGCAGCCGGGCCAGGATTGGCGCCGGCCGAATCCGGCCCGGCGCGGAAGCGGCCGGCCTCGTAATGCAGGATCGAGCCGCCGCCGGCGGCGACGGTGTGGATGCGCATCATCGGCGCGCGGATGCGCACGCCGGCAACCTCGGTGTCGAAGGCGCGCTCATAGTCGCCGTCATAATGGGCGACGTCGGTCGAGGTGCCGCCCATGTCGAAGCCGATGACCCTGTTGAAACCGGCGAGTTTTGCCGTCTCGACCATGCCGACGACGCCGCCGGCCGGGCCGGACAACAGCGCGTCCTTTCCCTGGAACATGTCAGCAGCGGTGAGGCCTCCCGACGACATCATGAACATCAGGCGGGGGCTTTCCCTCCCCCTTGAGGGGAGGGTGGCGGCGAAGCCGCCGGGTGGGGTCGGCTCGACTGGGTTCGACGCTCTGGCGGCGCCTTCTGCGATTACCCCCTCTGGCCGCTTTGCGGCCATCTCCCCCTCGACGGGGGAGAAAACGCCCAGCTCTCCCGCCACCCTTTGCACATAGCGCGACAGAATCGGCGACAAATAGGCGTCGACCACCGTGGTGTCGCCGCGGCCGACCAGCTTGATGAGTGGCGAGACTTCATGGCTGACGGAGATCTGCGAAAACCCCAGTTTTCTGCAGACTTTTGCAACCGCCTTTTCGTGGTCGGGATATTTCCAGGCATGCATGAAGACGATCGCCACGGCATCAATGCCGTCCGCCCTGGCTTGCTCGATGGCCGGCCGGCAGGCGGCCATGTCGAGCAGCCGTTCGACATTCCCGTCGGCGCGCACGCGTTCTTCGACCTCGATGACGCGCTCGTAGAGCTGTTCGGGAAGAATGATCTCCTTGGCGAAGATGTCGGGCCGCGCCTGATAGGCGATCCTCAGCGCGTCGCGAAATCCCCTGGTGATGAGCAGCAGCACACGGTCGCCCTTGCGCTCCAGAAGCGCGTTGGTGGCAACGGTGGTGCCCATCTTGATGTCGCCGATCAGGCTTGATGGGATCGGAGCGCCGGATTTTAATCCAAGCAGCTCGCGAATGCCCTGGATGGCGGCGTCGGCATAGGCTTCAGGATTCTCGGACAGCAGCTTGCGTGGGTGCAGCCCGCCTTTCGGGTCACGGCCGATGACATCGGTGAAGGTGCCGCCGCGGTCGATCCAGAAATCCCATTTGGCGGTCACGGCAGCTCTCCCAGGCATTTTATTGATTCAATGTGTTAATTCGCAGTAGCCCGACCGGCAACGGCAAAAGCAGATGATGTTACATACGGAAATGCAACGTTACGAAACTCATAGGCGCCTGATGCATTCTGTCCTCGATCGTCACCGTTAGCGGGGGCGTGATTAGAGGAGAGATACCATGAAGAAACTCATTCTTGCGTCGTTTTCGACGCTTGCCCTGCTTGGCGTTGCGGCTTGCAGCGACAGCGGCACGGGCGGGGACGCCACAACCACGCAGAGCACCAATCCGCCGGCGGCCGAACAGCCGATGCAGCCGGCTCCTGACGCCACGAAGCCGGCTGAGCCGGCTCCGGCAGAGCCTGCTCCTGCGCCGGCGCAGTAGTTTATCTGACTGAGGACCGGGAAGGCCGGTAAGATGCCGGCCTTCCCCGCATCTGTTTCTCAAGACACGCGCGCCTTGCGGCGATGGCCATCACCGCAAGCGTGATGGTTTTGTCTGTCACTTTTTCGCCCCAGCAGACGACCCTATCAGCCGGCATTTCCCGCGCCCGTTTCCCCGAGACGACATAGCCGAAGCTCGCCGCCATGGCGGTAACGAACAGCAAGATGTCGCAAAGGCCTGCGGTTTTGCGCGCTATGCCGGTGCATTCCATGATCGACGGTTAGCGCCAGCTGCTTCAGGCATCCCGCGAAATCGGTTAGCCGGCCCTGCGGCATTGTCTTCGCTTGATAGCGGTGCCCGGTTAGCCCTAATAGGTGCTCATGTCGATTTGGGATCGCCTCGGCGACTTCATCACGCGCGTTTCGTCCTCAACCTCGTCGGGTGTCGCCGACGTGGTCGAAGCCGTGCGCACGGTTTTCTCCGGCGATCCGGATCTGCGCCGGCGCGTCGCCTTCTCGGTGGCGATGATCGCGCTGTCGGCCAAGATGGCCAAGGCCGACGGCATCGTAACGCAGGACGAGGTGCGCGCCTTCCAGCAAATATTCGAGGTGCCGAAGGAGCAGACGCGCAATGTGGCGCGGCTCTACGATCTGGCCAAGCGCGACATCGCCGGCTTCGAGACCTATGCCGCGCGCATGGCGCAGCTTTGCGGCTCCGGCCATTCGAACTGCGCGATGCTGGAGGACATTCTCGACGGGCTGTTCCACATCGCCAAGGCTGACGGGCTGGTTCATGAGCGCGAAGGCCAGTTCCTGCATCGTATCGCCGAGATCTTCCGGATCGAGGAGGCGCATTACCAGAGCATTCTGGCTCGGCACGTCGACCTGGGTGCGGCCGATCCCTATGTCGTGCTTGGCATCGAGCGGGGAAAACCGTTCGAGGAGGTCCGAAAACGTTATCGCAAGCTGGTTTCGGACAACCATCCCGACCGGCTGATCGCACGCGGCCTGCCGCAGGAGTTCATCAAGATCGCAACGAGCAGGATAGCGGCGATCAACGCGGCCTATGAGATGATCGAACGAGGCCTGCGGCACGCATGAGCGGCTTCCTGCCCGACGAGCCGAGCGCCGAGGTAAGGGTATCGCCGAATTTCGGTCCACGACGCGAGACGGCCAAGCCCGATATGGTCGTGCTGCACTACACCGGTATGAAGACCGGCGCCGGCGCCGAAGCCTGGCTGTGCGATCCGGCGAGCGAGGTTTCATCGCACTATCTCGTCCATGAGGATGGCCGCATCGTCCAGATGGTCAGGGAAAGCGACCGTGCCTGGCATGCCGGTAAGAGTTCGTGGTTCGGACGCAGCGACATCAACTCCTGTTCGGTCGGCATCGAGATCGTCAATCCCGGGCATTCGCTGGGCTATCGGAATTTTCCGAAACGGCAGATCGATGCCGTCATCGGTTTGTGCAAGGGAATTGTTCAGCGCCATTCGATTCCAGCTCAACGGGTGCTCGCCCATTCCGACGTCGCGCCGGGACGCAAGATCGATCCGGGCGAGAAATTCCCCTGGGAGGCCCTGTCCGAAGCCGGTGTCGGCCACCTCGTCGAAGCGGCACCCGTCAGGCATGGCGCGGTGCTGAAAGTCGGCGACACGGATGCTGAAGTCGAGGCGTTGCAGTCGATGCTGGCGCTCTATGGTTATGGCGTGGAGATATCAGGTGCTTTCGACCGGCAGACCGAAATCGTCGTCGAGGCTTTCCAGCGGCATTTCCGGCAACGCAAAGTGGATGGCGTGGCCGACGGATCGACAATCCGCACGCTGGAAAGACTGCTTGCTTCCGTAAGGGCAGCTCCGACCAGGTAGTCTTTATCTTAGTCGTTAAATTACAATCTGTCACTTAAAGTGACTTGCCTCGCCTTCTTTGCCGCTAATTCGACCGTCAAAGGCGGTCCGTGCAAGTTGTCGGACCTACAGCCCCCCATATGTTCCGATGTTGATTTAGCGTACCTGCGTGAAGTTCTTCGCGCGGTTCAGACAGAACAGGATCCCATGCTGAAATTGACCGTTTTAACGGCAGCTGTTGCTGCCGGCGTAATGACTTTTGCCATCGGTGCGGCCAATGGCGCGCCACTGAGCCAGCGAGCCGACCAGGGTTTCATTACCGCGTCCGACAAAATCGCCACGCCGAAAGCCGGCCAAGTTGCGAAGGAAAAAAGGACGGTCTCCGCAAAGGCGGTAAAAGCTGCTGCGGTAAAGGTGAAAAAACCAGCATCCGCAAAGGCGGAAAAAGCTGGGGTAAAAGTGAAAAAGCCAACCTCTGCAAAAAAGGCAGTCTCCAAGCGGCATGTGAAGCGCAACAGGACCCGCATCGACCAGGCGACGACGGCGTCGATCGGCCGGAAAAGTCGGGCGACGGTGCCGAAGGCGGCGGCCGCTGGCGGCAATGACCAGTATTCTACGATCATCGAGCGTCATGCCGCCAGCAACGGTGTGCCGGTCTCGCTCGCCAAGGCCGTCATCATGATCGAGAGCAGCTTTCAGCCGAACCAGGTCGGCAGCGCCGGTGAGATCGGCCTGATGCAGATCAAGCCGTCGACGGCGCGGATGATGGGTTACAGCGGCTCGATCAAGGGTCTCTACGATCCCGAGACCAACATCAAATACGGCATGAAATATCTCGCCATGGCGCGGAACCTCGGCGGCGGCACGACCTGCGGCACGATCCTGAAGTATAATGCCGGGCATGGCGCCAAGCGGATGAACCCGATATCCGCGGCCTATTGCGGCAAGGTCAAGGTGCAGTTGGCCGCGCTTGGGGCGCCGGCGTAATAAGTCACAACCTGCTTTTTTGTTTGCGTTTTCGGACGTGAACCCCTTTATACGCCTTGCCAGCTGGCCGGGCGGCCGCACCCGCGAAGCCGAAAGGCTGCGGGTGAGGAAAGTCCGGGCTCCATGGAGACACGGTGCCGGTTAATGGCCGGCGGGGGCGACCCTAGGGAAAGTGCCACAGAAAGCAAACCGCCACGATCCGTCGTGGTAAGGGTGAAAGGGTGGGGTAAGAGCCCACCGCGCGACTGGCAACAGGAGCGGCACGGTAAACCCCACCGGGAGCAAGACCGAATAGGGGCGGTGCGAGGGGAAACCCTCGAGGGCTGTTTCCGGCTCACCGTCCGGGTAGGTTGCGTGAGGCGCATGGCAACATGCGCCCAAGATGAATGGCCGCCACGTTCTCGTCCCGCAAGGGGCGAGGGCCATACAGAACCCGGCTTACAGGCCAGCTGGCAATTTCTTCTAGATTCTACAAGGAAATTCCCTGATATCAGCAGGTTGCGCCTTCGGGCGCGCCTGCTGGTTCAGGCGCTTCATTGACTGAATCAGCTTGCGGGGCCTGTGCCAGGAACAAGCGTTTCTTGAAGTTGGTGCGATTAAATCGTACCATATATACGGGCAATATCAGGAGCGCATCATGGGTCAGGTCGATAAACGCAGCATCACGCTTTCGCCGGAACTGGCGGCGGCGGTCGACGACGTGGTCGCCGCCGGCGAGTACGCTTCGGCGAGCGAGGTGATCCGCGACGCGCTCAGGCAATGGAAGGACCGGCGCGATCTGCACGGCTATACGGTCGAGGAGTTGCGCAAGCTGGTACAGGAGGGGATCGACAGCGGACCGGCGCTGGACGGGCCGCCAATCATGGAACGATTGCGCGCCAAATATCTGAAAATAGCCGAGGCCAAGGGCCTTGAGGAGTGAAATACCGCCTGCTTCCTCAGGCATTGATCGACCTCGAACTTATCGGCGACTACATTGCCGAACACAATCCTAATGCGGCGGTCCGCCTCGTGGACACCTTGGAGAGGCGTTGGGATTTGCTGACCCTGCATCCTTTCTCAGGCGCGCCGCGCGAAGACATTGCGCCCGGCATTCGCCATCTAGTCGTCGGCGAATATCTCACCTTGTACCGTGTCGGCGAGGATTCAGTCGAAATCCTGCGCGTGCTGCATGGCCGGCGCAATATCGAGGCCGACGACGTCGGCTCGTGATCTTCAGCCGCTGATGCCGTCCAACGACGCCTCGATCGCCTGCCAAAGCTCTTCCACCGGTTCGCAGCCGACCGACAGGCGAACGAAGCCGGGCGGAACAGCGTCTCCTCTTTTCGCTCGCCGTTCCGCCGAAGTGTGCACGCCTCCGAACGACGTCGCCGCCTGCATCAATGCGCAGTTGTTGATGAAATCCTCGGCCTTGTCCTCCGAGGCGAGCACGAATGAGATGAGAAAGCCGAAGCGCTCCATCTGGGCGTGGCCAAGATTGTGCGACGGATCGCTTTTAAGCCCCGGGAAGCGCAAGCCGCTGATCGCAGGATGGTCCTTCAGCCGCCGCGCCAGCACTTCCGCGGAAGAGCACATGCGGTCGAAACGCACGTCGAGCGTTTCCAGGCCGCGATGCACCAGCCATGCCTCGAACGGCCCGGGAATGGCGCCTGATGTTTCGCGCCAGTCAGTGACGGCAGCAATGATATCCGCATTGCGGCTGGCGACATGGCCGAACAGCACGTCGGAATGGCCATTGGGTGCCTTGGTGTCGGCGGCAACAACGATGTCGGCGCCGAGATCGAGCGGTCGTTGGCCGAAGGGCGTCATCGTCGTGTTGTCGACCACCAGGATCGCGCCCGCTTTGTGCGCCGCTTCGGCGACAGCCGTAATGTCGCAGATATCCAGTCCCGGGTTGGCGGGAGTTTCGACGAAGGCCAGTCGATATCCATCGAAGCCGCCGTCGAGGAAGGTCGATGTCGGCCGGACATCGTAGGCGACGCCGAAAGATTTCAGGAAGCGCTCCGCCAGCGCTCTGGTGGTGTGATAGCCGTCCGACGGCAGCAGGATACGGTCGCCGGATTTGAGCAACCCAAAAAACACCGCCGAGATTGCAGCCATTCCCGAGGGGAAGGCAACACACGGCGCGTCTTCCAGATGCGCCAGCATGTGTTCGACCGCGTCCCAGGTCGGATTGCTGAAGCGGCCATATTGATCGAAGCCGGTGGCGTCGCCGGGCGCGTGGAAAATGGCCGCCATAGTCAGGGGCAAAGGGATTGGGGCGCCCTTGGCAAGCCTGCCGCGACGCAGATGGGGAAGTGCGGCCGCGCGGAACTTGGCTGTTTCGGACATGGATTTCAACCTTGTTTCTGACCGGGAAAGGACGGGCCGACGCTATGCGTGGCAGCGACCCGCGGCAAGCCGACTCCGGTTAGGCCAAGCGGCTCTAAACGCTTCGTTAGGCTTAATGGAGCATAAAGACGGGAGTGCCGTCAAAGCTGCTCTCATCGGTTGTGGCGCGCGCGTTTGTGAAGCCTATTCCCGTTGACGCCCATAACGCCCCATGATATCCCATTTCGATATTCAAGCCTTCGTTCCGCGTCAGGGTGAAGCGTACGCCAATCGGGCAGCCGCGGCGGCTGCGCGTTTGCCTGCTTTCGCCTTTCAGAACGAAGTGAGTTTTGGGCAGGGACCGCGCCGGGGCGGCGCGGACGGCAAGATGCAGAGGGGTGCGGCGGCGCAAGCGGCCGTAACGCGTAATGGACCGGTTTCTGTCAAGCGCGGTGAACAGGATCGATGCGAAGGGGCGGGTGTCCGTTCCAGCGCATTTCCGTGCGGTTGTGCAGAAGCGCGGCTATTCGGAACTCTACGCGTTGCGCTGCCTGGATCGTCCGGCGATGGATGTCGGCGGCCTCGACCTGCTCGACCGTTACGAGCAGCGCATCGCGCAGGAAGACCCCTTCCTGCAGACGGCGGACGACATGTCGTTCTTCTGCCATGGCGATGGAACCTTTCTCAAGCTGGATCAGGACGGCCGCATCTCGATGACCGATTTCATCCGCGAGCACACGGGCATTTCCGCGGAAGCGGCGTTTGTCGGTCGCGGCAATTTCTTTCAGATCTGGGAGCCTGGACGGCTCACCGCCTATGGGACGGAAGCACGCGCCCGGCTTTTGCAGCTTCGGCAGGGGACGAAGCCTGGGGAGCGACCGGAATGATGGCGGGCTACGGCGACGACCCTCACGCCGCTGGCGGACCGGCTCGTCACATTCCGGTCCTCCTTGCCGAGGTGCTGAAGGCGCTTTCGCCTGCAGCGGGCGAGGTGATCGTAGACGGCACATTCGGCGCCGGCGGCTACACCAAAGCAATTCTTGCGAGCGGCGCCTCGGTCGTCGCCATAGACCGCGATCCGGATGCGATCGCTGCGGGTCGTGTCCTCGAACAACAATCGGGCGGCAAGCTCAGACTGGTTCAGGCGCCGTTCTCGACATTGGACGAGCATCTGGAAAGCGCTGACGGCGTCGTGCTCGACATCGGCATCTCCTCGATGCAGATCGACCAGGCGGAGCGCGGTTTTTCGTTCCGCGCCGACGGACCGCTCGACATGCGCATGGCGCAGGCTGGCCTGAGCGCCGCCGATGTCGTCAACAGCTTCAAGGTGGGCGACCTTGCCCGCATCTTCGGGTTTCTTGGCGAAGAGCGCCATGCCGGCCGCATCGCCCGGATGATCGAAAACCGTCGCGAAAAACATCCGTTCGAGCGCACGCTCGACCTTGCCGACGCGATCGAGACGCATATCGGCCGCGCGCCGAAGGACAAGATCCATCCAGCAACCCGCGTCTTCCAGGCGCTGCGCATTTTCGTCAATGACGAACTCGGCGAACTGGCCAAGGCGCTGTTTGCGGCTGAACGCGTGCTGAAACCGGGCGGACGGCTGGCCGTGGTGACGTTCCACTCCCTGGAAGACCGCATCGTCAAGCGTTTCATCGCCGATCGCGCTGATGCGGCGACCGGATCGCGGCACCTGCCCGAGGCGCAAGCGCGCACCGCCACCTTCAAAAAGGTGGGTAGCGGCGTGACGCCGGATGAGGCCGAGATATCAGCCAATCCGCGCGCGCGCTCGGCTAGGCTGCGCGCTGCTGCCCGCACCGACGCACCGGCGCGCGCCGGCGACTTTTCGATTTTCGGGCTTCCAAAACTTCCTGACCCAAAACTTCCCGGTGCCGACCGGCCGGGAGAGAGGTGAGCACGTGTTTCGTACCAGCGACATAGTCCTGATCGCCGTCATGGTTTCGGCTGCGGCCTTGACCTACAAGACCAAGCGCGAAGCCGAGGAACAATTGGCGGCGGTGCACAAGATCCAAGCGCAGATCCGCTACGAGGAGGATACGATCGATCTGCTCAAGGCGGACTGGAGCCTGCTTACCCAGCCGTCGCGCCTGCAAAAGCTGGCCGACATCTACAAATCGCAACTCGAGCTCGAGCCGGTCAGCGCCCGCCAGATCATCGGGCTGGACGATCTGCCGGCAAAACCCGTCACCATCGAGGACCTTTCGTCCCAGCCGCTGGGCGGCATGGCCGATAGTGGCGGCAAGGACCCCGTCGTGACCGGAGGCATCGTCCAATGATTCCAAGGGTTCCATTGATCGCCAGGGTTGCCAGACTGCTGAAGGGCGGCGCCAAGTTGGAGGACGGATCGATTGTCGTCGAAGGCGCCCGCAAGGCGACCGGCGGCAAAGGCAGGACCCGCATCGTGATGACGATGGCGGTGTTCTTCGGCATCTATTCGACCATCACCGGGCGGCTGGTCTATCTGGGTTTTCAGAATCCCGACCTGTCCGGCGGCCCGCAGAGCCGGGTGACGGCGTCTCGGCCCGACATTGTCGACCGCAACGGCGAGGTGCTGGCGACGGACATCAAGACGGCGTCGCTGTTTGCCGAGCCACGCCGCATCGTCGACGCCGACGAGGCGATCGAAAAGCTGGCGACGGTGCTTCCCGAAATCGATTACGAGCAGACCTACCATAAGCTGAAGAGCGGCGCCGGCTTCGTCTGGCTGCAGCGGCAACTGACGCCCAAGCAACAATCGGATATCATGCAGCTCGGTATTCCCGGCTTCGGCTTCCGCACCGAAAAGCGTCGCTTCTATCCAGCCGGCGAAACCTCGTCCTACATTGTCGGCCTCACCAACATCGACAACCAAGGCATCTCCGGCATGGAGAAATACATCGACGAACAGGGACTGAGCGACCTTCAAGCGTCGGGACTTGCGGTGGCCAAGGATCTGAAGCCGGTGCGGCTCTCGATCGACCTGCGCGTCCAACATGTCGTGCGTGACGAGGTCGCCAGCGGCATGGAGAAATACCGTGCAATCGCGGCGGGCGCCGTCGTTCTCAACATCAAGACCGGCGAAGTGATGGCGATGGCCTCGGTTCCGGATTTCGATCCGAACAATCCCTACAATGCGCAGGAAAAGGACCGCTTGAACCGCATGTCGGCCGGCCTCTACGAAATGGGCTCGACCTTGAAGAGCTTTACCACCGCCATGGCGCTCGATTCCGGCAAAGTGACGCTGGAAAGCCGTTTCGACGCTTCGCGTCCGATCAGGATCGGCCGTCAGACCATCCATGATTTTCACGGCAAGGCCCGGGTCCTGTCGGTGCCTGAAGTGTTCATCTACTCGTCCAACATCGGTTCGGCCAAGGAAGCCGAAGCGGTTGGCATCGAGGGGCACCGCGAATTCCTGCATCGCCTGGGGATCCTCGAGAAGATGCAGACGGAACTGCCGGAGGTCGCGCGCCCGACCGAACCCAAAGTCTGGAAGCAGGTCCATTCGATCACCATCGCCTTCGGTCACGGCGTGTCGACGACGCCGCTGCAGACGGCGGTCGGCTGCGCCGCGCTGATGAATGGCGGCTATCTGATCGAGCCGACCTTCCTGACGCGCACCCAGGAACAGGCGATGTCGGTGGCCAAGAAAGTGGTCAGCGACAAGACATCCGAGAGCATGCGCTATCTCTACGCACTGAACGCCGAGAAAGGGTCAGGCAGGAACGCCAGGGTTCCAGGTTATCGCGTCGGCGGCAAGACGGGAACGGCCGAGAAGGTTGTCAACGGCCGCTACTCAAAGGACAAGAATTTCAACGCCTTCGTTGCGGCTTTCCCGATGGACGATCCGCAATACATCGTGCTTACGATCGCCGACGAACCGAAGCCGGAAAAGCCCGGCATGGGTGCGACGGCCGCCTCGAATGCGGGCGCCATGGCTGCAAACATCATCCGACGTTCGGCTTCCATGCTTGGCGTGAAGCCAGATTTCAGCCATGAAAATGGCGCAACGCTGGTTTCCTATCAGTGATTCTTAGGGCGCGCCGGCAACTGCGCGCTATTTTGTTGCGATGAACGGGGTTCGATGAAGCTGAAAGATCTAGCCGGTATCCTGCCTGTCGAGGGGACAGCTTCCTTCGATACGGAGGTTACCGGGATTTCGTCGGATTCCCGCCAGGTAAGACCGGGCGTGGTCTTCTTCGCGCTCACCGGTACCAAGGCCGATGGCGCGGCCTATGCCGCCGATGCCGCCAGCCGCGGCGCATCAGCGATCGTGGCAGGCAAGGGCAGCGCCATCGCCGGACTGCCGGTGCCCGTTCTCGCCGTCGACGATCCGCGCCTTGCGCTGGCGCTGAGTGCCGCCCGCTACTTCGGCAGGCAGCCGCAAACCATGGTCGCGGTGACCGGCACCAGCGGCAAGACATCGGTCGCGGCTTTCACCAGGCAGATCTGGGAGCAGTCAGGCCTCGCTGCCGCTTCAATCGGCACGACCGGCGTGGTGGCGCCGGGCCGCAACGAATATGGCTCGCTGACCACCCCCGACCCGGTAGATCTGCACAGGCTGCTGGCGGAACTGGCGGATGCCGGCGTCACCCACGCATCGATGGAAGCCTCCAGCCACGGCCTCGACCAGCGCCGGCTCGACGGCGTGAAGCTTGCAGCCGGCGGTTTCACCAATCTCGGTCGCGACCACATGGACTACCATCCGACGGTCGAGGACTATCATCGCGCCAAGCTGCGCCTGTTCGACACGCTGCTGCCGAAGGGCGCGCCGGCCGTCATCTTTGCCGACGATCCATGGTCAGAGCCGACGATCCAGGCGGCGAGAGCGGCGGGATTGAATGTGCTGACGGTTGGCCGTCATGGCGAGTTCCTGAGACTGAAGCGGGTCGAGCACGAGCGCCACCGCCAGCGTGCCGAGGTCGAGGTCGATGGCATTCTCCACGAGGTCGACCTTCCGCTGGCCGGGGATTTCCAGATAGCCAATGCGCTGGTTTCGGCGGGCCTCGCCATTTCTACTGGAACGCCTGCCGCCAAAGCCCTGATGGCGTTGGAGAAATTGAAGGGCGCGCCGGGTCGGCTGGACCTTGTCGGCACCACTGTCAACGGTGCGCCGGTCTATGTCGATTATGCGCACAAGCCGGACGCGCTGGAAAACGTGTTGGCTTCGGTACGGCCGTTCACCACCGGTCGCGTCATCGTCGTGTTCGGCTGTGGCGGCGACCGCGACCGGGGCAAGCGTCCGATCATGGGCGAGATCGCGACGCGGCTCGCCGATGTCGTTATCGTCACCGACGACAATCCGCGCTCGGAAGTGCCCGAAACGATCCGCGCCGCGATCCTTGCCGCCGCACCCGGGGCCGTAGAGATCGGAGATCGGCGCAAGGCGATCCACGAGGCAGTCGCCATGCTCCATGCCGGCGACACGCTGATCGTGGCTGGCAAGGGGCATGAGGAAGGCCAGACCGTCGGCGCCGAGACGCTGCATTTTTCCGACCATGAGGAAGTCCGCTCCGCGCTCCAGGAGCGCGTCGCATGAGCTTCCTGTGGACCTCCGAGGATCTCGTCGCCGCCATGGGCGGACGACCGCTCGGGCCGATGCCGGAAGGTATTAGCGGCATCTCGATCGACAGCCGCAGCCTTGAGCCGGGCGATGCTTTCTTCGCCATCAAGGGCGAGGCGATGGACGGCCATGATTTCGCGACCGCCGCCATCAAGGCCGGCGCCGGCGTGCTGGTCGTCGCCGAGGGCAAGCTGCCGTCGCTCGGACGGCTGACGGCGCCGATGATCGTCGTGCAGGACGTGCTGGCCGCACTGGAAAAGCTAGGGCTGGCCGCACGCGCGCGGTCCAGCGCCAAGATCATCGCGGTAACCGGTTCGGCGGGCAAGACCACCACCAAGGAAGCGCTGCGCCATGTGTTGTCCGCGGTCGGCAAGGTGCACGCATCGCCCCAGTCTTTCAACAACCACTGGGGTGTGCCGCTGACGCTGGCGCGGATGCCGGCAGATTGCGACTTTGCGGTGTTCGAGATCGGCATGAACCATCCCGACGAGATCCGGCCGCTGGTCAAGATGGTCCGGCCGCATGTCGCCATCATCACGCTGATCGCGGCGGCTCATCTCGGCTTCTTCCGCAATCTGGACGAGATCGCCAAGGCCAAGGCCGAGATTTTCGAGGGGCTGGAACCGGACGGCGCCGTTCTTCTCAACCGCGACGACCCGCGTTGGAAGCTTCTGGATAAGATGGCGAGAGCCGCCGGCGTCGAGCACATTTACGGGTTTGGCGAGAATGCCCGCGCGACCTTCAAACTGCTCAAATGCGCGCTGCATGCC
>NZ_RZTI01000112.1:0-20329 GCF_003997275.1 Mesorhizobium sp. M6A.T.Ce.TU.002.03.1.1 | reverse complement strand
GCTTTCGTGACGCGGCGATCCGGTAGCGGCGGCCTGTCGTGTCGAGTGCCGCGATCGCCGCGTCACGAAAGCCGCACTGCGGATCGAGCAGCGCCAGCGGCAGCTGGTCCTGGCGTGTGGCCAAGCCTCTTTGCGAACACAGCCACATCATCGGCTCGCGGAGCACGCCGACTTCGTCCGGCGCCTGAGCCTGCCGCATGGCGATCATCAGATCGAGGATGCCGGTTTGCAGCGCGTGCGCCAATTCGGCGGAGCGGCCGACGCGCA
Organism: Mesorhizobium sp. M6A.T.Ce.TU.002.03.1.1; assembly: GCF_003997275.1. Taxonomy (NCBI): domain Bacteria; kingdom Pseudomonadati; phylum Pseudomonadota; class Alphaproteobacteria; order Hyphomicrobiales; family Phyllobacteriaceae; genus Mesorhizobium; species Mesorhizobium sp. M6A.T.Ce.TU.002.03.1.1. The sequence continues at coordinate 20,062 of NZ_RZTI01000112.1, read as the reverse complement.
GTTCGATCCTGACGCGCGGGTGGCTCGCGGCAAAGGTCCTGAGCAGTTCCGGCAGGCCGCTGTCGGCGAAATCCTGTGTCGTGCCTATGGCCACGCGCCCATCGGCTCGCACGCCCTTGAGAGCCAGCCACGCCTCGCGATGCACAGCAAGGATGCGCCGCGCATGGCCGACCAGATCTTCGCCCGCCGCCGTCAGGCCGCGGCCTCTTCCCTGCGGCACCAGAAGCGGTTCGCCGACAATATCGTCGAGCCGCTGCATTTGCGCCGTCACCGCCGAAGGCGAGCGACCAACGATCGATGCCGCCTTAGCAAGCGAGCCGCCGTCGACGAAGGCGAGAAAAGTTTTGAGGAGATCGGGGTCGAGCGCCTGCATAATTCAGTTATATCGAACTCTTAATCCAAAACAATTCGATTTTTTTGATGCTGCAGCCGTGACATGGTTTTCCCAGCGGCGCGAGACGCCCTCAGGAGAAAAGAAATGCCGATCATCAATGTCACCGTCACCGGCAGGCCCGATGCCGCTCTGTCCGCCGCCATCGCCAGGGAGGTGACCGAGCTGACCGCCACGCATCTGCGCAGGGACCCCACCATCACCGCGGTCGCCATATCTTATCTCGACCCGCAGCACTGGTTCGCCGGCGGCAAGTCGCTGGCCGAGCATGGCGCCAACACGTTCTGGCTCGACATCAAGGTGGTCGACGGCACCAACACCAAGCTCGAACTGGAAGCCTATCTCAAGGCGATCTTTGCCGCCTTTGGCCGCTTGCTGGGTGAGATGCACGAAGAAAGCTACGCCTTCGTGCACGAAGTGCCGGCCGCCGCCTATGGCTATGGCGGCAAGACACAGGAATTCCGCTTCATCAGCGGGAGGTTGAAAGCGGCGTGAGGGCGCCTATCCCTCCTTGCGGCGAGGGATAGGCGCAGACGTTCGTCTCACGGCTGAAACGGGCAACACCCGCAACGGTGCGTTGATCATAACGCGCAGCAGTTGTCGCCGAGACGGCAAAAGCACGACGCACGAATCTCGACGTCGGCCCGCGACATCGCCAGATCGAGGCGAGGCTGAATGTCATCGGCCTCTTCGTGCCGGCCAAGCCGATGCAGGGCTTCGACATAGCCGTGCAGGCCCCAGACGTTGTCGGGGTGCCGCGAGATCCGTCTGTAGCCACGATGCATTCCCAGATCCGCCTCATAGACCTGCGCCGCTTCTCGCATGTGGCCCTGCTCGAGCAGTAAGGCCCCAAGTGCGTGCCGCGTCGGCTGCATCCAGCCCCAAGGCTCGTCATAGGGAAGGCCGTCGTCCCGCGCCACTGCGGCGCGGAGATGCGCGAAGGCCGCTTCGTGATCGCCCTTCCGATACGCGATCTCTCCTCGAAGCATCTCCGCGGCGACCGCCAGAATATCGACGTAGCGGTAATTGAAGAACATGCGCGTTTCCGGAACGCGGGCGAACGCCTCCTCGAAGCGGCGCTGCTCCGCTTCGGCCACGGCTGTTTGTCCGAGTGCGGCATGGGCAATGCCCTTTGCATAGCGCCAGACCGCCGTGGTCGCCCGGTAGAGGTCTGGATCGTCGGGAAGCGGTTCGTCCCGGATCTCCTGCCATTTGCCGAACCGCACCAGCACGTGCGCTTTCATGGGCATATAGCCTTCCAGCCAGTCGGCCATCGGCGGCGTTGCCTGTCGCAGCAGCGCTTCCGGGACGGTGGCAAGCATTTCATTGGCTGCGTCCAGGGCGGGACGGTACTGGCCGAGGAACATCGCCGCATAGAGCTTGAAATGATAGTCGTGACATCGCGAGAGGGTATAGAAGTTGAAGGGACCCTCCCGCTCCAGATACTTGCGGTCGGCTTCGATCGCCCGCTCGTTGGCGACCAGCGCTGAGTGATAGTCGCCGCAGAGAATGTCGATGTGCGAGGGCATGTGCCGCAAATGGCCGGCGTCCGGCACGAGATCGCGAAGGGTATCGGCCGGGCGCAGTGCCTGTTCGGGATGCGGCGACATCTCGATGGCGTGAATATAGAGATGGATGAGGCCGGGGTGCGCGACCTCGCGCTCATCCGATAGGCGCAGGCTCTGTTCCAGTACCGCCACGACTTCGACTGTATCGGCGCCTTCAGCGGGTTCGCCGCTCGCGAGGTTCCACAACTGCCAGGGCGTGCGGTCCATCAATGCCTCAGCGAAGAGCGCGGCGACGTCGGGATCGTCCGGAAACGCTGCGTAGACTTTCCGCATCGCCCCCGCATAGGCGTCGCTCCAGGCGCGCAGCTCTTCGTTATCCGCCACGTGATCCGACTGGTAGCGGCGCTCCAGCCCCCGTATCAGCGCCTTCTCCACCGGTGCCGCACCGTCGGCGAGCGCTAGCGCATCCTCCGTCGCGCGACGCGCCTTGGCCAGCGTCTGCTTGAGGTCCTGCTCGTTGAAGTCGGCCCACGGCTTGTTGTAATACGGGCCGAGGGCATAGGCGATGCCCCAATGAGCCATGGCGCAGCCGGGATCACATTCGGTCGCTTTGCGGAAACACTCTTCATGGTTGAATGCGTAACGCCAGATGAGGCCGCGGTCGAACCAGACCTGAGCCTCGGACGAGCTTGTCGTCACCGGCCGGCTATATCGACCGAGGTTATAATAGTCGTGCATCGCACCCCCCAACGGACGAATAGCGGCAAGGTATATGCCCTACTCCGGGCAAGCCTGCGGTTGTAGCTTTAGGCGAGGAACGCTTCCCCCCTGCAGAGGTTCCGGTCGACCGAACTGGGCCTTCTCTGAAGACAAGATCTGCACCCGTCTGAATGTCTCACGGAGCATCCAACATAGTCTACGAACCGGATACCCATTTGCAAATGTAGGCGTGGTGCCGAATGCGGCGGCAGTATCTGTAGTTGCGCCGGAGTCGGGCACGGCGGGCGGCGAGAAGAAAGGACCTCCGCATTGACGTTGAGCCCACTTCGTCTAGGTTCTCATTGAAGCGGTCGGGAAAGAACCGCGACGTGAGAATCTGTTGGGAGAGACGCGGCATGACCCTGACACTGGCGCTGCTTGCGGGCCTCGTCGCGGCCTGGCTGCTGATCGGTGTGGTGGAAAAATTCCGCCTCGGCCTACGCTTCACCCAGGCGCTGCTCTATGTGCCGTTCAAGCTCGCCTACCGGGTCGCCGATGATCGCATCAGGATCGCCCGCAAAGCAGCTGTTCCGGTCATCTACGTCATTTCGCACCAGTCGCGCCTCGAACCGGCGCTGATGCTGTCGCTGCTGCCGGAAGACACGCTGCATATCCTCGACCAGGCCTCTGCCAGGTCGCCCTGGCTCGAACCATGGCGCGAGCTTGGCCGCACCATCGCCTTCAATGCCGAGCATGTCTTCGTCAGCCGTCGGCTGGTGCGGGTGCTGAAGGGCAAAGGCCGCCTAGCCGTCTATCTGCCGGACGCGGTCGAGCCTGATATCAAGACATTTCGCTTGTTTCGCGCCGTTACCCGCATCGCCATGCAGGCCGACGCCCGCATCGTGCCGATCTTCGTCGCCGGCGCGCGAACTCTGCCGGTATCGCTGACGCCGGCGGACAAGGCGCCGCGGCGCTGGTTTCCCCGCCTGTCGATCAGCGTGCTGGAGCCGATGACCATCACCGAGCTGGTGGCGCGAAACCCTGATCAGTCCTCGAATACCAATGCGCTGTTCGACCGTTTCGCTGAAGCCCGGCTTTTCGGCAGCGATCTTAATCGCGGCCTGTTCCTCGCCATGCGCGACGCCGCCGACCGTGTCGGCGCCTCGCATCCTATCGTCGAAGACGTGATCAGCGGCGCACTGAGCTACAGAAAGCTGTTCATCGGCGCGCGGGTGCTCGGCCGCCGCTTCGAGGCTGTGACGGCGCCGGGCGAAGCGGTTGGACTGCTGCTGCCCAACACCAATGGCGTCGTGCTGTCGCTCATTGGCCTGCTGTCGGCGAGCCGGGTGGCGGCGATGATCAACTATACCGCAGGCCCGGCCAGCGTCACCGCCGCTGTGCGCACGGCGGAGATCCGCACCGTGGTCTCGTCGCGCGCCTTTGTCGACAAGGCCAGCCTCGCAGACATCGTCGCGGCGGTGGAAGGAGGCGGCGCCAAGCTGCTGTGGCTGGAGGATGTGCGCACCAGCGTGACCGTGCTGGACAAGCTCGCCGCCGCCTTGCTGTGGCGCTGGCCGCTGCAGCCGCAGAATGCAGCCAAGCCGGCGGTGATCCTGTTCACCTCCGGCTCGGAAGGCACGCCCAAGGCGGTGGTGCTGTCGCACCGGAACCTTCTCGCCAACGCCATGCAGGCCGAAGCCCGCATCACCATCTCGCCGGCCGATATCCTGCTCAACGTGCTGCCGGTGTTCCACTCGTTCGGATTGACGGGCGGCACCATCCTGCCGCTGGTCACCGGAGTAAAACTGTTCCTCTATCCCTCGCCGCTCCACTACAAACTGATCCCTGAGGTCGCACGCAATGCAAGGCCGACCGTCATGTTCGGCACCGACACGTTCCTCGCCAATTATGCGCGCACCGCCAAGGACGGCGATTTCTCCAGCCTGCGCTTCATTGTCGCCGGCGCCGAGGCGGTGAAACCGGAGACACGCCGCGTTTACCGGGAGCGCTTCCAGGCCGAGATCATCGAGGGTTTCGGCTTGACCGAGGCAGCGCCCGTCGTTGCCGTCAACACAGCCATCCACGGCCGTGACGGCACGGTCGGGCGGCTGTTGCCGGCCATGCGCATGAAACTCGAACCGATCGAGGGCATTAGCGGCGCCGGACGGTTGTGGCTCGATGGGCCAAACCTGATGATGGGCTACATGACATCAGATCGGCCCGGCGAATTGCAGCCGCTCGACGGCTGGCATGATACCGGCGACATCGTTTCGGTCGACCGCGAGGGTTTCCTCACCATTCGCGGCCGGGCCAAGCGCTTTGCCAAAATCGCCGGCGAGATGGTGTCGCTGGGTGCCGTCGAGATGCTGGTGCAGTCGCTATGGCCGGAAGAGCACCATGCCGTGGTGGCGGTGCCGGACAGGCGCCGCGGTGAACGCATCGTGCTGGTCACCACCGCCAATGACGCCAACCCCGACGAATTGCGCAAATTCGGCAAACAGGCAGGTGCCGCCGAACTGATGGTGCCGAACGACATCGTCAAGGTCGAGGAAATCCCGGTGCTGGGTTCGGGCAAGACCGACTATGTCTCGACCCGTAAACTGGCGATCGACCGGCTGGGGCTCAGCGCGGCAGCTTAAGGGCTAGAGGGCCACCACCGACAACAGCAGGATGACGCCGACCGCCATCATCAGCAGGCCCGGCCAATTCTGCGACAGGCCGAGGAAGCCGAGGCCGCGCCGCCGCGGCTCAAGTGTCGGGCCTGGCGTTGCGAGATTTGGCGTCGAGCGATCCGGCGCCGCGCGAACAGGCGCCGGATCACTGAGCCGCCCGCGCCCTAGGGCTGCGCCAGCCATGTACACAACGCCAGCGATAATGAGCAACGAACCGATGAGGACGACAACCATTTCTTCTCCTCGCACTTCTTCAGGTGCCGCGCCTGGCGCAGCAGCTTGAGAGGTCGACGGCAAGGCGTTTCGCGAGGTCGCGCACTTCGCCCGCTGAGACAGAACGGTCTAGATGCCGGCAGGTTCCCGAGCGGGATGCGTTCAAATTGAACTGGGCATCCCGCTCCATCTCTTTGTTTAGCCGCATTTCTGCGACGCCAAGTGATCCACTTGGCTGCAAAATGCTCCAGATAACCTTCGGAGCGAATTGGCGACACGTCTGTCAGCCGATGTCTGAAGGCGGCACCTTCTCGCCTTCGCGCTTGGCGCGCCTCGAATAGGCGCGGATGCTGAACGGCAGAAAGATCAGATAGCCGGCGACCGACGCCGTCAGCGTGTACCAGGGGTAGGTCATCAACAGCAGTATATAGAGGACGACGCCGAGGATGATCGGCAGCACCCTGTCGCCCGGGACTTTCAGGCTCTTGCCGGAATACACCGGCAGCCGGCTGACCAACAGGAAGGCAACCAGAATGGTGAAACCGGTGGCAATGAAGGCGGCAGTGCGGGATGGCTCCAGGCCTAGCCGCAGGAAGGACAGATAGAGCGGCAGCATCACCAGCACGGCGCCCGCCGGCGCCGGCACGCCGACGAAATATTCGGTCTGCCAGACCGGCCGGTCCGTGTCCTCGTCAAGCACATTGAAGCGGGCAAGCCGGAGTCCGCAGGCGATGGCGAACAGGAGCGCGGCGATCCAGCCCGGCGAGCCGGCTTGGTCGAGCAGGAAGGCATAGAGCACCAGCGCGGGTGCAACGCCGAAATTGACGATATCGGCTAGCGAATCCATCTGCGCGCCGAATTTGGACGTCGCCTTCAGCATCCGGGCCAGGCGGCCATCGATGCCGTCGAGGAAGGCGGCGAGCAGCACCATTACCACTGCCGGCTCGAAACGGCCTTCGAAGCCGAAGCGGATGCCGGACAGGCCGGCGCAGATGGCGAGCACGGTGACAAGGTTGGGCAGCACCATGCGCATCGGGATTTCATGGATGCGCGGACCGCCGCTGCCATGTGCCTCGAACTTCTTGAACGGCGCGCCCACGGCTCAGGACACCCGCACGAGCGGCGTTGCGGCAATGCCGCCGAATTCGGCCAGTATGGTTTCACCGCCAACCGCGGTCTGGCCGACGGCGACACGCGGCGTCGCGGTCGACGGCAGGAACACGTCGACGCGCGAGCCGAAGCGGATCAGCCCGAAGCGCTCGCCGATGCCGATCGTGCCGCCGGTCTCGGCCCAGCAGACGATGCGCCGCGCCACCAGGCCGGCGATCTGCACCGCGGCCACCGTGCCGTTGGGGCTATCTATGACCAGCCCGTTGCGCTCGTTGTCGGCACTCGCCTTGTCGAGCGCGGCGTTGAGGAATTGGCCCGGCCGATGCTCGATCCTTGTGATGCGGCCGCGCACAGGGGCGCGGTTCACATGGCAGGAGAAAACATCCATGAACACCGAGATACGGGTCATTTCACCACCGCCGAGGCCAAGTTCGCGCGGCGGCACGGCCGGGCCGACCGCAGTGATGATGCCGTCGGCCGGACTCACCACCAGCCGGTCGTCGACAGGCGTGACGCGCTCGGGATCGCGGAAGAAATAGACGCACCAGGCCGTCAGGATGAGGCAGACCCAGAACAGGATCGAAGAGAAATAGCCGAGGAAAAGCGTCACCGCTGCGAAGGCGGCGATGAACGGATAGCCTTCGCGATGGATCGGAACGAACGTTTTCTTGATCGTGTCGACGAGGTCCATGGAATGGGAACAGCCCTAGTTTCAGGTCCGGCCTCAATAGCGGAAAGCCCCCGTGGCCGCAACGCGGCAATGAGGGCTGGCCGGCTTGGCTGGGTCCCGTCAGCGTTTGTCGATCGCAGGCGTTGGAGGGACCCAATGAGCCTGTCCGAAAAAACTGTGACTGTTGTCGGGGCGATCCGGCCTCGCTCGTCCTTGGAGATACGGTGCCTTTATCGAAGCGGCCGCCGAACGACAGCTGGAGCTAACGAATGCCGTCACAAAAATCAGCAGCCAAACAGGCGCACATCGTCATGAACGGCCTGGCCTTCGGCGAGTCGCCGCGCTGGCATGACGGCAGGCTTTGGTTCTGCAACTGGGGAACCGGCCAGGTCATCGCCGTCGATGCCGACGGCAACAGTGAGATCATGCTCACCGTGCCGGCCACCCTGCCCTATTCGATCGACTGGCTGCCGGATGGCCGCCTGGTCGTCGTCTGCGGGCGTGAAGGGCTGGTGCTGCGGCAAGAAGCAGACGGGAGGCTGGTCACGCACGCCGATCTGCGACACCTCTCAGAGAACCCTTGGAACGAGATCGTCGTCGACGGGCGAGGCAACATCTACGTCAATGGCGGCGGGCCGGCGCCGGCTCCCGGCCAGCATTTCGGCCCCGGCACCATCGTGCTGATTGCGCCGGACGGGTCGGTGCGGCAGGTGGCGGACAAGATCGCCTTCGCCAATGGCATGGCGGTGACGCCTGACAACAAGACGCTGATCGTCGCCGAATCCCACGCCAACAGGCTAACCGCCTTCGACATCGCCGCCGATGGCAGCCTTGCCAACCGGCGGCGATGGGCCGACCTCGGCAACGGCTTTCCCGACGGTATCTGTCTCGATGCCGAGGGCGCCATCTGGTATGCCGACGTGCCCAACCGGCACTGCGTGCGCGTGAGAGAAGGCGGCGCAATGCTCGAGAGCGTCGACGCCGATCGCGGCTGCTTTGCCTGCATGCTCGGCGGCGCTGAAGGCAAGACGCTGTTCATCGTCGCCGCCGAATGGCGCGGCTTCGAATACATGATCAGCGATGCCCGCACCGGCCAAATGCTCAGCATCGAGGCTCCGGCACCGGGTGCCGGCTGGCCGTAGAGCCTACACGCCGGGAATCCGCTGATAGTTGGCGATGTCGGCCCTGACGCCGAGCCGGGCTATCGTCTCCTGCGGGTTGAAGGCAATGTGCTCATGCGCGGCCTTGACGATCGGCACCACATTGTCGATGGCTGCCTGGCTTTCCCATTCGACAATGGTCACGAGGTTGAACTCCCCCGGCCCGGAGAATTGCTCGAGCAAGAAATCCTGAACGAAGCCTTTCTGCTGGCGCAACAATTCGTGCGTCATCCTGACCTTGGCGATGATTTCTTCGCGGGCTTCGCTAGGGACTACGAACTTGTCGACCCTGAACACGCTACCACTGCCATGTTGTTGATTTAGCTGTTCCATTTCCGCTCTCCGACCGCAAACAGGCGCACCGTGCCCCTTCGATCGGCGGTCTACGATCTCAACTTAGGTTGAGGTCAATCGGAAAATTCAACTCATTCTCGACACCTCAATTCACCTCCGAGGGGCGGCGGCGGACGACAACGCCGAACTCATCGCTTTCGCGAGCAATGCGCAGCCGCTCCTCAGCCTCGGTCGCCTCGCGCTGGCGGTCCCACATCGAGGCGTAGAGACCGGCCTTGCGCATCAAGGCGGCATGCGTGCCGCGCTCGGCGATCTGGCCGTCCTGCAGCACGATGATCTCGTCGGCCGAAATCACCGTCGATAGCCGATGGGCGATGACGATGGTGGTGCGCCCCTGGCTGACGAGATCGAGCGCTGCCTGTATCTCCTGTTCGGTATGGCTGTCGAGCGCCGAGGTCGCCTCGTCGAGCATCAGGATCGGCGGCGCCTTCAGGATCGTGCGGGCGATCGCCACGCGTTGCTTCTCGCCGCCGGACAGTTTCAGCCCACGTTCGCCGACCATCGAACGGTAGCCGTCGGGCAGCCGCTCGATGAACGGCCCGATCTGAGCGAGTTCAGCCGCCTTGCGGACGTCCTCTTCGCTGGCATCGACGCGACCGTAGCGGATGTTGTAGGCGATGGTGTCGTTGAACAGCACGGTGTCCTGCGGCACCATGCCGATCGCAGCGCGCAGGCTCTCCTGCGTTACGTCGCGAATGTCCTGGCCATCGATCAGGATCTTGCCGCCCTGAATGTCGTAGAAGCGGAACAGGAGCCGCGAAATGGTCGATTTGCCGGCGCCCGACGGCCCGACAATGGCAACCGTTTTTCCTGCGGGCACCTCGAAGCTGATACCTTTCAGGATTTTACGGTTGGGATCGTAGGAAAAGTGCACGTCGCGGAACTCGACCTTGCCGGCGCCGACGGCCAGCGGCTTGGCACCCGGTCTGTCGACGATCTCCTGCGGCACATCGAGCAGATCGAACATCTGCTCGATGTCGGTCAGCCCCTGGCGAATTTCGCGATAGATGAAGCCGATGAAATTGAGCGGCACCGAAAGCTGCATCAGCATGGCGTTGATGAAGACGAAGTCGCCAACCGTCTGCGTGCCGGCCTGCACCTCCAGCGCCGAAAGGCACATCACGACGACCGTGCCGAGACCGAAGATGACGCCCTGGCCGAAGTTCAGCCAGCCGAGCGAGGTCCAGATCCTGGTGGCTGATATCTCGTAGCGCGCCATCGACCGGTCGAAGCGCTCGGCTTCCATGCTCTCGTTGTTGAAATACTTGACCGTCTCGAAATTGAGCAGCGAGTCGATAGCCTTGGTGCTGGCGTCGGTGTCGCTGTCGTTCATGTCGCGGCGAATGACGATGCGCCAGTCGCTCGCCCTTATGGTGAACCAGATGTAGAGCCAGACCGTCACCGCCACCACAGCCACGTATTTCCAGCCATAGGTGACGGCGAAGATGCCGGCTGTCAGCGCGAATTCGAGGATGGTCGGCAAGGTGTTGAGGACGGTGAAGCGGACGATCGTCTCGATGCCCTTGGTGCCGCGCTCGATGATGCGCGACAGACCTCCGGTACGGCGCTCGAGATGGAAGCGCAGCGACAGCTGATGCATGTGGATGAAGGTACGGAAGGCGAGCTGGCGCACCGCATATTGTCCGACGCGGGCAAACAGCGCGTCGCGCAATTGGTTGAAACCGAGCTGCACCAGCCGCACGACATTATAGGCGACGACCAGCATGACCGGCGCCAGCAGGAAGGTCGGCAATGGCGGCACCGACTTGGCGTCGCCGGCCAGCGCATCGGTAGCCCATTTGAAGAAATAGGGACCGGCAACCAGTGTCAGCTTGGCGACGACCAGAAGCACTGTCGCCCATGCCACCCGCGCCCTAAGGTCGGCACGGTCGGCCGGCCACATGTAGGGCCACAGATTGCGCAATGTCCTGAAGGTCGAGCCGGAATCGGCGGAGACGGTTTTTTCGGCCATTTCTATGCCTTTTCGTATTTCTTAGCGGCCAGAGCAGCAGGAATTGACGAGCGCGGCCAGCGATGCAGAAACATCAGCTAGCGCATCGCCGTCGACCTGATAGCGCGAGCGTTGCCGGTCCGGTTCGTAGCGGACGAGCCCAGCGTCGACCAATATCTTCAAGTGCTGGGAGACGGTGGACTGTGCCAGGTCGAGATGGTCGACGACCTCCCGGCAGCAGCAGGAGCGGCTGGCCGAAAGATGCCTAAGGATCTCGATCCGCGCCGGGTGCGAAAGCGCGGCGAGCTTCGCGGCCACGGCGCGACTATCGGCGACGCCGCAGGTCTTCTCGATCAGGGGAGTATTCATCGTCTATCGGCGATAGGCGATGAACGAACTTTCCGCAAGAGGTCGGAAAGAAGAAAAGGATTTCTAATCGGCTTTTTTCGGGGCCGTCGTCATCTGGTCGCCCATTGCCTTGAAGTCGGCAGCCTCGCCTTCCTTCGACGTTTCCGGGACCTTGAAGACCTGCCCCGGCCATATGCGGTCGGGATTCCTGATCTGATCCTGATTGGCGAGGTAGATTGTCGAGTAGCGAACACCTTGGCCGTAGACCCGCCGCGAAATCCGCCACAGCGTATCGTGGCGGCGGATGATGACGGCGCTGTCGGCGTGTTCGAGTTTCGGCGCCGCGGTCTCGGGCACTTCAGCCGGGGGCGTCGCAGCCGCGACATCGGCCGGAGCCTCGGCTGCAGGAGCCGCAGGCGTCGTCGCATCAGCGCCCGCAGCCGGCGTGGCGGGGTCGGTTGCAGGCGCGGCCGGCTTCGCCACCGCGGCGACCGACTCGCCCGGCTCGCGCTCGAACGGCACGGCGGCACGGGCCACCACCTTGATCCCGTCGGCATCGAGCGCGTCGACATGGATGGTGTAGGTGCCGACCGGAATGTTGCGCGTCGCCTCGACCAGGAAATTGCCGTCGGGCGATGTCTTCGCGTCGCCGAGCAAGATATCGTTGGCATAGGCGCGTACCTTGCGGCCGGGATCGGCGAGTCCGGCGACGAAGATCTTGCTGCCGTCGATCTCGATCGCTTCGACGACGATCTTTGGCCCTGCGGCTGGCGTTGCGGGTGCGACCGGCACTTCCGGAGCGGCGGGGGCGGCATCGACAGTGGCCGGTGCCGCCGGTGCGGCTGGGGCCGGTGCCGCGGCAGCGGGGTCCTCGGCAGCCGGAGCGGCCGCCTTGTCGCCGGCAGGCGATTCAGGCTTCTTCTCGGGTGCAGGAACGGTGAGCAATTCGGAGGGCTTGCCGGGTTCTTCGATCATCGCCAGCACCTGGCCAGCAGGACTCTGGGGGATCGAGACGACGGCTGTCTGCACAGAGGGGGTCACGACATTGCCGGTCATTGACCGCAGCGCGATCGTGTAATCGCCGGGTTTCAGCGGATCGTCGAGAACGATGGCGAAAGCGCCATCGGCACCGGCGACGGTCGAGCCGAGAACCGTCGAACCATTGAGTATCTCGACCTTGGCGTTGGGTGCGGCATTGCCGGCGACGACGATAGAGCCTTTGATTTCAACCCGAACGATATCGAAGGTCGGCGCGATCGCATCGGCCGTGGCCGGCGCTGCCGGTGCCATCGCATCTGTGGCCGGCGCGGGCGGAGGCGGCCCATCGGTCCCTGGCTCGGCCGGCTTCTGGACCGGCGGCGTCAGCGATACCACTTCCGCCGGTGGCGTGCGATTGAGATACGGATCGAGCGCGCCCGACACATAGGCGGTTCCCGCCGCGGCGACGGAGCCGCCGGCGGCGAACAAAAACGCCTTCAATGGATTAATTGCCATATTTCCCTGCCCTTAGCCACCTAATGCCGGTCTAGCCTGTTTTGCCCATACCGACAAGAAAAACGGGCAGACAAGAAAAACGGGCAGACAAGAAAAAGCCCGCCCCGGGCTTGACCACGAATAAAGACCCAATCACCAATCATCTCATGAACACGATTCGATCCGTCTGCGTCTATTGCGGCTCATCGCCGGGCCGCGATCAGACCTATGCCAAGGCCGGGCACCTGCTCGGGCGCTCGATTGCCAAGTCCGGCCTGCGTCTGATCTATGGCGGCGGCACCAGGGGCATCATGGGAGCCGTTGCCGAAGGCGCATTGCGAGCCGGCGGCAAGGTGACGGGCATCATTCCGCGCTTCCTGATCAACAGGGAGGCCACCGAAACCGCGCTTGACCGGCTCGACGAGCTCGTGATCACCGATAATATGCACGAGCGCAAACACGCCATGTTCGAGAAATCCGACGCCTTTGTGGCGCTGCCGGGCGGCATCGGCACGGTCGAGGAAATTATCGAGATCATGACCTGGGCGCAGCTCGGCCATCATCGCAAGCCGATCGTCTTCGGCAATGTTGGGGGATTCTGGGACCCGATGCTGGCGCTGCTCGACCATATGATGGCCGAAGGCTTCATCCACACCGCGCAGCGGGTCAAGCCGCTGGTGGTTGACGACCCCGAAGCAATCGTCGCCGCCATCATGGTCGCTGGATCGTCGGTCGATGCGCCGACCGAGGGTGTGCAGTCGGTAATCGACAAGCTTTAGGGGAGTAAGGCAGTAAGGGAGTAGGGCAGTATGTAGTGCATGCCGCGCTCATGAGGCGCTGCCCTACTGCCCTACTGCCCTACTGCCCTACTGCCCTACTGCCCTACTGCCCTACTGTCCTACTGTCCTACTGTCCTACTGCCCTACTGCCCTACCCGCCAGATGACATTGCCGACATCGTCGGCGACGAGCAGTGCGCCGGTCTGATCAATAGCAACGCCGACCGGACGGCCCATCGCCTTGCCATCATGCCCAATGAAGCCAGTGAGCACATCCTTCGGGGGACCGCTCGGTTTACCACCGCGGAACGGCACGAAGATCACCTTGTAGCCGCTGTGCACGCTTCTGTTCCACGAGCCGTGCTGGCCGACGAAGGCGCCGTTGCCGTAGGCCGGACCGAGCGACGCGCCTTTGGAAAAAGTCAGTCCCAGCGAGGCGGTATGCGAACCCAGGGCATAGTCGGGCTTGACCGCCCTCGCCACGAGATCGGGGCGCTGCGGCTTGACGCGTTCGTCGACGTTCTGTCCGTAGTAGCTGTAAGGCCAGCCGTAGAACGCGCCGTCACGAACCGAGGTCATGTAATCCGGCACGAGATCGTCGCCGATCTCGTCACGCTCGTTCACGGCGACCCAAAGCTCGCCAGTTTCAGGATTCCAGGAGAGCCCGTTCGGGTTGCGCAGGCCCGAGGCGAAGACCCGGGTGCGGCGGGTGGACAAATCCACTTCAAGGACGGCGGCGCGGTTCTTCTCCGCGGCCATGCCGTTTTCTCCAACGTTACTGTTGGACCCGACGGTGGCATAGAGCTTGCGTCCATCCGGACTTGCGATCACGTCCTTGGTCCAATGATGGTTGAGGTCTCCGGCCGGCAAGTCGATGATCTTTTCCGGCGGCGTGGTGACTCGGGTCTGGCCATTGAAGTAGGGGAAAGCGACGAGCGCATCGGTATTCGCGATGTAGAGCTTGCCTTTGGACAGCGTCATACCGAAGGGTGAATTGAGGCCTTCCGCGAACGTCCTGCGCACATCCGCAACGCCGTCGCCATTGGTGTCGCGCAGGAGGGTGATGCGGTTGGCGCTTTTGGTCGCGGCGCCGGCCCGCTTCATAGCCAGATCCATGAAGACCTTTCTAAGGCTGAAGCCTTCGTCATGCTTGGCAGGGGCGTTGGTTTCGGCAACCAGCACGTCGCCGTTCGGAAGCACATGCAGCCAGCGCGGATGGTCAAGGCCGGTGGCGAAGGCGTTCACCGTCAGCCCCCTCGCCGGGGTCGGCATACCACCCTCCTGCCAGCCTTTCGCCTCGGCGATGTTGACGGTCGGAATCAGCGTCGGTCTTGGCTTCGGTAAAGTGGGGTTGGGGCCATAGCCGGTTATTGCCTCCGTTTTCTGCGCTGGAAAGCCGGCGCAGCTCGCCATGACGGCTCCCAATACCGCTATGAATATGCTTCGTGGGAAGCCGGCATGCATCGGACGTCCTCCGCATGGATTTGCGTCGTGCTCTTTGCGTAAACGCCAGTCAACGACGTATTATTCCAAATTGCCTCCAAACAGCGGCGTTCGTGTGTGCGCCTCGGACCACGGTCAAACTGTCAAGAAACCGTCACACGAAACCGGGAGCGCCCGTGCTAGGAATCACCGGCCGCTGCGGCCGCGCGGCGTTGTTTTCAAAAAGCTGGCCAAGCGACCATGAACATCGCCCTCAACCCGGAAGGCACCGACTTGTCGCCGTACCTGCCCGACGAGCATGGGTTGTTCTTCATCTATCACTTCACCGCCGAAGGCACGCGAACCAAAGACCCGGCCGCCGCACACTGGACATGGCGCAGCTATCAGCTTTCCGACATGCGTGCCCGCCACGAGATCGCCGCCGATCAGGCTTTGCCGCCGCCGGTGCGCGATGCCTTCCTGTCGGCCGGCCATGGCTGCCATATCGACCTTGAGGGCGACTGGCTCTATGGCGATCTGCCGGACCTGCGCCACGACTATTCAGCCGAGGCACGTGGGCTCGGCCATTTCCGCTTCGCTTTCAACGACACGATGCTGATCGGCGGCCGCAAGCAACCGCTGCAGTTGGTCGACAATGTCCGTAAGGCGATCGACAATGGGTCGCGCAAATTCCGCTCTCCTGCCGAACTCATCGAGGCTGTCATGGGCCAGTCGCTC
Organism: Mesorhizobium sp. M6A.T.Ce.TU.002.03.1.1; assembly: GCF_003997275.1. Classification (NCBI taxonomy): domain Bacteria; kingdom Pseudomonadati; phylum Pseudomonadota; class Alphaproteobacteria; order Hyphomicrobiales; family Phyllobacteriaceae; genus Mesorhizobium; species Mesorhizobium sp. M6A.T.Ce.TU.002.03.1.1. Next base: position 4,575 of record NZ_RZTI01000112.1, on the reverse strand, counting down.
GACGGCATGGCGACGGAGCTCGGTGGCCTTGGCGACACGCTCGACGGGATCGAGGATCGCATCGTCTGCGATGCATGGCACAATGAGCGGCAGGCGCTGGTCGATGCACGCCGGCATCTGGTGGTGATCCACCGGCAGATGGCGACGCTGACCAGCCTGTTCCGTCATCTCGACCATTCGCATCGCAACGATTTGCCCGACACAATCAACGACATGGCGGCACGGCTTTCGCACCGCGCTCATACATTGCATCATGACGGCGAGCAATTGCAGGCGCGTGCCCGGCTCTTGCAGGACGAGCTGATGGCCAAGCTGACGACGCAGTCGAACCAGTTGCTCTACATGCTGTCGGTGATGACGGCGGTGCTGTTGCCGATGACGATCATCTCAAGCCTGTTCGGCATGAATGTCGGCGGCCTGCCGCTGGTCGACACGCCGATGGGTTTTTGGGTGGCGTCGGCGATATCGCTGGCAGTCGCGGCGGTCGTCTACCTGTTCGTCAGGCGGCTGGGGCGCGGGATGTAGCGGCAACCGTTACAAGGTTGCGCGAAAGTCCTCGACGACAGTGCCGGCGGCGCGCACCTCCGCTTCGTGGTTCGGCTCGCGCCACGTCTCGGCAAGGGCTGCCGCGTACCATTCGCGCATCGCCGGCAGAGCAAGCAATCGCGCCGGATAGGCGGCAGCTGCGCCCTCGAAAGGCAGTCCGTAGGACTGAACCCTAAACGCCACCGGGGCAAAGAAGGCGTCAACGGCGGTGAAGCGATCGCCAGCCAGGAACGGTCCGCCGAAGCGGCGCAGCCCTTCGTCCCAGAGATCGCCGAGACGGAAGAGGTCGTGCTTCAGCTCATCGGAGATCGGCACCGGCGCGATGCGGACACCGCAGTTCATCGGACAGGAGCCGCGCAAGGCGGTGAAGCTCGAATGCATTTCGGCCGCAGCCGACCGCGCCCAGGCTCGCGCCTTCGCGTCGGCAGGCCAGACGCCGGCGTGGCGCTCGGCCAGATATTCGGCGATGGCGAGCGAATCCCAAACCGCCCAGCCGTCGTCGATCAGGCAAGGTACGCGGCCGCTGGGCGAGAACGGCCGGTAGAGGCTCCAGCTCGATCCGGTCGGAAACGGAGTCAGCCGCTCCTCGAAGGAGACGTCCAATGTCCGCATCAGCACCCAGGGCCGCAGCGACCACGAGGAATAATTCTTGTTTGCTATGTGCAGCAAGTACATCGAAAATCCCCCTAACGCACTGCCGGCCGGATCTCGCGACCGCGGAACATCGACCAGGAATAGATCGCCAGCGCCGTCCAGATCAGGCCGAAGGCGATGGCCTGGGTGCTGCCGAAGGGTTCGCCGAAAATCAGCACGGCGATCAGGAACACAATGGTCGGCGCGATATACTGCATGATGCCGATGGTGGAGAGACGCAGCAGCTTGGCCCCGAAGGCAAACAGCAGCAACGGTATGGCGGTGACCGGGCCGCAGCCGATCAGCAGCGCCGTATCGTCCAGGGAACTGGAGACGAAATGGTCCTGCCCGGTGACGATGAGGAAGATGATGTAGCCGAGCGCCGGCACCGACAACAACAGCACTTCGAGCAGAAAGCCCTGGCTCGGACCGATTGGCAGCGTCTTGCGGAAGAAGGCATAGGCGGCAAAGGAAAACGCCAGCACCAGTGATACCCAGGGTAGCTTGCCGGCGTCGATCGTCAGCACTGCGACCGCGATCGCCGCCAGCACCACCGCCGCGATCTGCAGCCGGTCGAGCCGTTCGCCGAGCAGCAGCGCGCCGACAACAACGCTGACAAGCGGGTTGATGTAGTAGCCTAGCGCGGTCTCGATGGTACGGTCGACCGCGATAGCCCAGACATAGATGCCCCAGTTGACTGAAATCAGCGCTGCCGTCAGCACCGCCATCGAAATGATGCGCGGCGAACGGATTGCGGCCTTGAAGTCCGCCGTGCGGCCGGCCCAGACCAAAACGGCCGCAGCGATCGGCACAGACCAGACGATGCGGTGCGCGATGACTTCGGCCAGCGGCAGATGCGCGACCGCCTTCATGTAGAAAGGCAGCAACCCCCACAGGAGATAGGCGCCCAGCGCCAGCAGAAAGCCACGCCGGGCCTTTGAGTCTGCTTCGAGCTGAATTGCTTGCGTGGCCATGGCCCAACGCTATGCGCCAGCCGCCGTGCCAAGACCATCGCAAAGTTCTGATGGATCAATGGACTTTCGCTGATGGTTCAATCTTACTCCGCCGCTACCAGCCCGGCCATCTCTCGGTTCTTCATCAGCTTGTAGACGATCGAATCCATCAGCGCCTGGAACGAGGCGTCGATGATGTTTTCTGAGACGCCGACCGTCCACCAGCGGGCGCCGGTGCCGTCATGCGATTCAACCAGCACGCGGGTGATCGCCTCGGTGCCGCCATTGAGGATACGCACCTTGAAGTCCGCAAGCTCGAGGTCGGCGATCTCGTCCTGGAATTTTCCGAGATCCTTGCGCAGCGCGATATCGAGCGCGTTGACCGGGCCGTGCCCTTCCGCCACCGACATTTTTTCCTCGCCGTCGACCATCACCTTGACGATCGCCTCGGAGACCGTCTTCAGCTGGCCGTTGGCGTCGAAGCGGCGCTCGACCATGCAGCGGAACGAGGTGACGCTGAAGAATTCCGGCAGGCCGTGCAGCATCTTGCGCGCCAGAAGCTCGAAGCTGGCGTCGGCGCCTTCATAGGCATAGCCCTCGGCCTCACGCTCCTTGACCACTGATATCAGCGCATCGAGCCGGTGGTCGTCCCGGGGCATGTCGATGCCGCGCCGCTTCAGCTCGGCGAGGAAATTGGCCCTGCCGCCCTGGTCCGAGACCATGACGCGGCGGCGGTTGCCGACCGCTTCCGGCGGCACATGCTCGTAGGTGGCAGGCTCCTTGGCCAGCGCCGAGGCATGGATGCCTGCCTTGGTGGCGAAGGCGGAAGCGCCGACATAGGGCGCCTGCGCTTCCGGCGCACGGTTCAGCAATTCGTCAAAGGCGCGGGATAGGCGCGATATCCCAGCCAATGCTTCGGCCGAAATACCTGTCTCAAAGCGGCTGGAAAAGGCCGGCTTCAGCGCCAGGGTCGGCACGATCGAGATCAGATTGGCGTTGCCGCAGCGCTCGCCGATGCCGTTCAGCGTGCCCTGAATCTGACGCACGCCGGCCTCGACGGCCGCCAGCGAATTCGCCACGGCCTGGCCAGTGTCGTCATGGGCATGGATGCCGAGATGGTCTCCGGGAATGCCTGAGGCGATGACCTTCTCGACGATGGCGCGCACTTCCGAGGGCTGCGTGCCGCCATTGGTGTCACACAGCACCACCCAGCGCGCGCCGGCGTCGTAAGCGGTCCTGGCGCAGGCCAGCGCATAATCGGGATTGGCCTTGAAGCCGTCGAAGAAATGCTCGCAGTCGACCAGCGCTTCCTTCCCGGCAGCAACCGCCGCCTCGACCGAGGCCTTGATCGCCTCGAGGTTTTCTTCGTTGGTGCAGCCCAGCGCGACGCGGACATGGTAGTCCCAGCTCTTGGCGACAAAGCAGATTGCGTCCGATTTCGACTGAACAAGTGCGGCAAGCCCGGGATCGTTCGAAGCCGACACCCCTGCCCGCTTGGTCATGCCGAAGGCGACGAATTTGGCGCTAGTCGTGCGGTGCTCGGCAAAGAAGGCGGTGTCGGTCGGATTGGCGCCGGGATAGCCGCCCTCGACATAGTCGATGCCGAACTCGTCGAGCAGCTTGGCGATGGCGATCTTGTCCTCGACGGAAAAGTCGATGCCGGGCGTCTGCTGGCCGTCGCGCAGAGTGGTGTCGAAGAGATAGAGGCGTTGTTTTTTCATGGCAATAGCCCGAAAGGCCGCGATCCGTCGCGCCCCCCTCTGTCCTGCCGGACATCTCCCCCACGGGTGGGGAGATTGGCTGTCCCGTCTGCTTTCGCAAACCTTCGAGGTTGCAGGACAAGCGGCAAGGCCGAAGCTGCCGATCTCCCCCCAAGTGGGGGAGATGCCCGGCAGGGCAGAGGGGGGCGCCGTAGAGCACGAATAGCCATCATCATTTCCCCGCAAACCGGTCCGTCGCCCGGATCAGCCGGTCGAGGATGCCCGGCTCCGAATATGCATGGCCGGCGCCCTCGATCAGGTGGAAATCCGCCTTCGGCCACGCCTTGTGCAGCGCCCACGCATAGCGCGCCGGGCACGGCATGTCATAGCGGCCGTGGATGATGGTGCCGGGGATGTCCTTCAGCTTGAACGCATCGCGCAGCAGCTGCCCTTCCTCCAGCCAGCCGGCATTGACGAAATAGTGGTTCTCGATGCGGGCAAAGGCGACTGCGTAGTCGTCTTCGCCAAACGGGGCGCTGGTTTCAGGCTCGGGCAATAGCGTGATCGTCTCGCCTTCCCACAGGCTCCAGGCGCGGGCCGCCTCGACCTGTGCCTTGCGGTCGCTGCCGACCAGCCGCTTGCGATAGGCGGCCATCATGTCGCCGCGCTCGGCCTCGGGGATCGGCGCCAGGAAGCGTTCCCATTTGTCGGGGAACATTTCCGAGACGCCGAACTGGTAATAC
>NZ_RZTI01000111.1:0-20895 GCF_003997275.1 Mesorhizobium sp. M6A.T.Ce.TU.002.03.1.1 | reverse complement strand
GCCGCGTCCGGCCGCAACGACCCCACCCCGGCGCTTCGCGCCGACCCTCCCCTCAAGGGGGAGGGGCGCCAATCGCAAAGGATCTAGCCCATGCCCCGCGTTCTCGTCTCAGACAAACTCTCCACCACCGCCGTGCAGATCTTCAGGGATCGCGGCATCGAGGTCGACTACCTGCCCGATCTCGGCAAGGACAAGGAAAAGCTCCTTGAAGTGATCGGTCAGTATGACGGCCTCGCCATCCGTTCGGCGACGAAAGTCACCGAGAAGCTGATCAACGCCGCCACCAAATTGAAGGTGGTCGGCCGCGCCGGCATCGGCGTCGACAATGTCGACATCCCGGCGGCAAGCCGCAAGGGCATCATCGTGATGAACACGCCCTTCGGCAATTCGATCACCACCGCCGAGCATGCCGTCGCCATGATCTTTGCGCTGGCCCGCCAGATACCGGAAGCCAATGCCTCGACCCATGCCGGCAAATGGGAAAAGAACCGCTTCATGGGCATCGAGATCACCAGCAAGACGCTGGGCATCATCGGCTGCGGCAATATCGGCTCGATCGTCGCCACACGCGGCGTCGGCCTGAAGATGCACGTCATCGCCTTCGATCCGTTCCTGTCGGACAGCCGCGCCGAGGAGCTCGGCGTCGAGAAGGTCGAGCTCGACGAGTTGTTCGCCCGCGCCGACTTCATCACGCTGCACACACCGCTTACCGACAAAACGCGTAACATCATCGACGCCGCGGCGATCGCCAAAATGAAGACCGGTGTGCGCATCATCAATTGCGCGCGTGGCGGGCTGGTCGTCGAGGCCGATCTGATCGCGGCGCTGAAAAGCGGCAAGGTGGCAGGTGCTGGCATCGACGTGTTCGAGGTCGAACCGGCGGAGTATAATGAACTGTTCGGCCTGGAGAATGTCGTGGCGACGCCGCATCTCGGCGCGTCGACCACCGAAGCGCAGGAGAATGTCGCCCTGCATGTCGCCGAGCAGATGTCCGACTATCTGATCAAGGGCGCCGTTTCCAACGCCATCAACATGCCGTCGATCACCGCCGAGGAAGCGCCGCGCCTGAAACCTTTCGTCAAGCTTGCCGAAGTGCTCGGCGCCTTTGTCGGACAGGTCACCGAGGATCCGATCAAAGAGGTCGAGATCCTGTTCGACGGGTCGACCGCGACGATGAACACGCGAGCACTTATCAGCGCCACCCTTGCCGGGCTGATCCGGCCGCAGGTCTCCGACGTCAACATGGTGTCGGCGCCGATCATGGTTAAGGAGCGCGGCATCATCGTCGCCGAGGTCAAGCGCGACAAATCCGGCGTGTTCGACGGCTATATCAAGCTCACGGTCAAGACCGAGCATAGGACGCGCTCGATCGCCGGCACCTGCTTCTCTGACGGCAAGCCGCGCTTCATCCAGATCAAGGGCATCAACCTTGACGCCGAGGTCGGCCAGCACATGCTCTACACGACCAATGCCGATGCGCCCGGCATCATCGGCCTGCTCGGCACGGTCTGCGGCGAGAACGGCGTCAACATCGCCAACTTCCAGCTCGGCCGCAACCGGCCTGGCGGCGATGCCATCGCGCTGCTCTATCTCGATGCGCCGTTCCCGGAAAACGTGCTGGAGCAGGTGCGGGCGCACAAGTCGATCGACTCCGCCAAGCGGCTGCATTTCGATGTGGGCGGCGCCTGAATCATCCGCGCCCCGCGTGCTTCCAAAAGCACACGGGGCGTTTCGACAATGACGTCAGAGCGTTTGGATAATCCTTTGACGGCCGTTATTTGCAGGCGAAGCCGGGCGCGATCTTGCATTTGCCGGGACGGGGCCGGTGCGGCTTATGCGGCCGGTGCGGCCGATGCGGACGGTAATGCGGCGGGCGAACGATAATGTGCGGCCGCACGACGATCGGTCGGGAAACATAGACGCGGTCCAGATAGTTTGCGCTGGCCCAGCCCCGTATCCCGGCGGCACGAATTGCGCACCAGCTGCCCTGGCAATCGATCACCGTCACCCTGTGGCCGGCCGGCAATGTTGCGATCCTTGCATAGCCGGGGCCAGGGCCGCTTCGCACATTCAAGGTCCCGGTTGTATAGGCGGTGGCTGCGGAGGCCGATACGGGAAAGGCTGCCAAGCCAACAAAAGCAAGGACAAGCGCCGCAAGCATTCGAAAATTCATGATCGTCTCCATTTCACCGAGATCAGCTAAACTGGTGCTGGGAAGATGAGTTGCGAAAGATGAAAAAGTCAATCTCCAGGGAATGGCGCCGTATATTGGAATGTCCGTATCCTTAATACAGCCGTACTGGTATCTCTGGTTCTTAATACATTAGTTGTTTTGGATATTCGTCCGGCCACTGTTGTAGGGGCTTGGTTCACCATGAGGCTGCGACAGGCTCTGGATCGCACCATCCGCATCCGGCGCCGAACATTTGCCGGCTAAATCGCCATCTTCCTTCCGCTGTATTCGGCGAGGCTGATGCCGCCGAGCACCAGCACGAGGGCCAGCGCCTGATAGAGCTGGAATGTCTCACCGACGATCAGCACCGAGAGCAGCGTGCCGAAGATCGGCACCAGATTGATGAACAGGCCGGCCCGGTTGGCGCCGATCAGCTCGTTGCCCCTGATGTAGAAGATCTGCGAGATGACCGAGGCGCCGATCGCGGTGTAGAACGCGACCGCCCAGCCGCGTGCATCGGGAACGATGACCTTGCCGGCCGCCACCTCCCACAGGAAGAAAGGCAGCGAAGTGGCAAGTGCGGCAATCGACAGCGCCAGCATCAGGCTCTGCCAGCGTATGGCCGGCTTCAGCCGCAGCCCGACCGAGTAGAAGCTGTAGCAAAGCACCGCGATCAGCATGATGGCGTCGCCGAAATTGAGATCCAGCCTGAGGAGCTGGCGCAGATCGCCATGGCTGGCGGTCAGGGCGACGCCGATGATCGTCAGCACGACGCCGGCGATCTGCACCCGGTTCACACGCAGGCGAAACAGCACGAAATTGGCGAGGATGATCACGATCGGTATCGCCGCCTGCTCGATCGAGACGTTGATCGCCGTGGTGTAGTTGAGCGCCGTGTAGAAGATGGCGTTGAAGAAGGTGAAGCCGCAAGCGCCGAGCCCGCCGAGCAGCAACCAATGCTTGCGCACCACCGGCCAGTCCTCGCGCAACGTTCGCCAGCCGATCGGCAGCATGATCAGAACGGCCAGAACCCAGCGCAGGAAGACCAGCGTCATCGGCGAAATGTGGTCGACCGCCAGCTTGCCGGCCACGGAGTTGCCGCCCCACAGCAAGGTGGTGAACAGCAGGAATAGATAGGCGGTTCGATGCATCGCGAAATTTTCCAGCCGGGGCGGGCAGGCGAAGGGTCTTTTGCCGACCTATTGGGATGGTTCGTCCAAGTAAATGATGTCAAAGGCGAAAATTGTTGTGCCTGGGGGCGCCTTCGGCGGTAAAGAATGGTCGCGCTCGCCGGGTCTTGACGTTATAGAGCGACGTGCGTCCACTTGGTCGCACACAGTACGCGTCTCAAGGCTTTGAATGTTCGCATCGGGCTCGCCGAAATCGATTCCGATTTTCGGGCCGATGCGATAGAAGCCTGTCGTTTCGAAACCATTTCAAGCCGCTCCGAGCGGCGCCTCAAGGGAAAAGAAACATGGCCAATGTGGTGGTCGTCGGCTCGCAATGGGGCGACGAGGGCAAAGGCAAGATCGTTGACTGGCTGTCGGAGCGTGCCGACGTCGTCGTGCGCTTCCAGGGCGGCCACAATGCCGGCCATACGCTGGTTGTCGACGGTAAGGTCTACAAGCTGTCGCTGCTGCCGTCCGGCGTGGTGCGGCAAGGCAAGCTGTCCATCATCGGCAATGGCGTCGTCTTCGATCCGCACGCCTTCGTCGCGGAAGTGGCGAAATTGAAGGCGCAAGGCGTCGAGGTGACACCTGAGCGCCTGAAAATAGCCGAAAACACCGCGCTTATCCTGTCCTTGCACCGGGAACTGGACGGATTCCGCGAGGACGCCGCCACCAATTCCGGAACGAAGATCGGCACGACCCGTCGCGGCATCGGCCCTGCTTATGAGGATAAGGTGGGCCGGCGCGCGGTCAGGGTGATGGATTTGGCGGATTTGGAAACGCTGCCCTTGAAGGTCGACAGGCTGCTGACGCACCACAATGCTCTGCGCCGCGGGCTCGGTCACGCCGAAGTCACGCATGACGCGATCATGAATGAGCTGATTTCCGTCGCCGACGAGATCCTGCCCTATATGGACCGTGTCTGGAAGATCCTCGACGACAAGCGCCGCGCCGGCGAACGCATCCTGTTCGAAGGCGCGCAAGGCACGCTGCTCGACATCGACCACGGCACCTATCCGTTCGTCACTTCGTCCAACACGGTCGCCGGCCAGGCCTCAGCCGGATCTGGCGTCGGCCCGGGTGCCATCGGCTATGTCCTCGGCATCACCAAGGCCTATACGACGCGTGTCGGCGAGGGTCCGTTCCCGACCGAACAGAAGAACGAGATCGGCGAGTTCCTGGGCACGCGCGGCCACGAGTTCGGCGTCGTCACTGGCCGCAAGCGCCGCTGCGGCTGGTTCGATGCCGTGCTGGTTCGCCAAGCCGTCGCCGTCAATGGCATCAAGGGCATCGCTCTGACCAAGCTCGACGTGCTCGACGGTCTGGACGAGATCAAGGTCTGCACCGGCTACCGCCTCGACGGCGAGGCGATCGATTATCTGCCGGCCAGCCAGGGCGCGCAGGCGCGAGTCGAACCGGTCTACGAGACGCTGGAGGGCTGGAAAGGCACCACCGCCGGCGCCAGAAGCTGGAACGATCTGCCGGCCCAGGCAGTCAAATATGTCCGTCATATCGAGGAACTGATCGGCGCGCCGGTCGCACTCCTTTCCACCAGCCCTGAACGGGACGACACAATACTTGTGACCGATCCGTTTCAAGACTAGATTCTCAGCCGTTCCGGGCATCGCGGCCGATTTGCGGGGGCCGGCCCAGAAACGAAATGCAGGTCGACTGAAGCATGGCAGATTTTGTTGGTGCTCTGAAAAAGACGCTCGATGGCCTTGGCAATCCGACGCCGGAGATACGCGCGAGAGTCTATGAGAAGGCTCGCTCGACCATCGCGGACAAGCTGGCCAAGAACACACCGCCGCTGGCGCCTTCGGTCGTTGCCCAGCATAAGCGCACCCTGGAAGACGCCATCGCCAGCGTCGAGCGGGGCTATGCCAAGCCTGCGCCCGCATCCGATCCGCTGGCGGAACTGGAAGACATCTTCTCCTCCATCGACCGCAACAAGAACCAACCCAGCCATGTCCGGCAGCCGGCAAAGGCCGAGCCAGCATGGCAGCCGGCAAAGACCGAACCGGCATGGCAGCCGACGCCTGCCGCCAAAGCCGCGCCGAACTGGCAAAAGCCGCCGTCCGTTGCTTCTCCTCCAGAGCGCGCCGATCCGGTGCCTTCGGACAGGGATTTTCCAGCGGCGGACGAAAAGGGCGACGTCTTGAGAAGCGATGTCTTTTCCAACGAGGAGGAACCGGCGGCGGACACCTTTCCGCGTCTGCGTCCTGCCGAGCGCAAGCGCAGCTATGGCGGGCTGATCGCCGCTGTCGTCGCTCTGCTCGTCGTTGCCGGCGGCGGCTACGGCATCTGGCTGAACAAGGACGCGTTCAGCAATATGCTGGGTCTCAACAGCACCGAGGTCGCAACGATCGAACCGCTGGTGAAGCCTGCCCCGACCGAGCCGGCTACCGATGCCGCGGCAAGGCCTCCGGCCGCAGCGGCTCCCACTGATGCCGAGGGCGCAAAGTTCACCCAGCGCCTGACGCCCGAGGGCGGTGAGGTCGATCCCGGCCCCGCTGCTTCAGGACAAAGCGGCATCGGAGAGGGCGAATCCGTCGCGGCATTGACCACGCCGCCTCCGGCCACACCTGCGCCTGCAGCGCCGGCCGGCGATGCGCCAGCCACGAATGCGCCCGCCACGCCAGGTGCAGCCCCTGCAACAACGCCGCCTGCCGATGGAGCAGCGCCGGCGCCGGCGGCGCCTACCGACAGCGCAGCCGCCCCGGCAGCGCCGGCCCCGAGTGCCACACCGGCCGCGCCGACAGCCGCGCCTGCGGAAACCGCGCTGGCGGTCGGCCAGAAGGCGATCTTCTACGAGGAGCGCACCAGCACCGCCCAAGGCTCAGCCGAGCCCGGCAGCATCGTCTGGTCGCTGGTGCAGGAATCGCCCGGCGGCAATCTGCCGCCCGAGCCGGCAATCCGCGCCGAGGCGAGCATTCCGGGCAAGGACGTGCAGTTGCGCATGACCATCCGCCGCAACACCGACCAAACGCTGCCGGCCAGCCATATCATCGAAATGATTTTCCTGACGCCCGACGGTTTCGACGGCGGCGGCGTCGACAATATCCTGCGCGTCGCCATGAAGGGCTCCGAACAGGATGCCGGTAGTCCGCTGATCGGCATCCCGGCCAAAATCGCCGACGGCTTCTTCCTGGTCGCTCTCAACGACACCAAGGCGGACGAAGACGCCAATCTGACCCTGCTCCGGGGCCAGAACTGGATCGACGTGCCGGTCGTCTACAAGACCGGACGGCGGGCGCTGCTCACCATGGAAAAGGGCATTCCCGGCGAGAAGGTGTTCGATGAGGCGCTGAAGGCCTGGCAGACAAAGACGGCGGGCTGAGGGCCGCGCTCACCAGCCTAACGCTCCCCTTTGGCTCAGAAGCCTTGGAACAGCATGTCGAGTGCTGCCACGATGTCGTCGTGGTGCCTGGTGATATTCAGTCGACTTTCACCCAATTCCTTGGCCGGAACCGTGGCGATCAGATGGGTCACCATTATCAATTTTCGTCCATTGATCTCGAGGATGGGGTGGAGCTTTCGCATCGGCGGCGGCGTCATTGTTATCGGCAGAAGCGGGATCACTACCCGTGTTTTAAAATCGTCGAGCAGGTCGGATTGAACGTCCAGCAAATAGCTGCCTTCGACCCGGCCCGCGAAGACATCATACCGTGCCATCAGAACTGCCGATGTTCTTCCAGCGGAATACCGTGCTTTTCGACGTATTCGTTCCACGCCTCGATCGTGGCTCGGTTCTCAAGCTTCCATAGTCGCGCCTTTTCGGCAGCGACAGCCTCTGCAATGCCGGCCTCCGCGGCGCGTGAGACGTTCACGTCAAGCCCCTTGGCTTCCTTCATGAGTTTTGAGTCGATCGACAGGTTTGCCGGCTGGCGAACCGCGTTCAAGGCTAGCTTGCGCATTGTGACCTCCGCAGTGTGCGCATAATCTATGCGCATTTGCCCGGCGTAGCAACGACGAAACGGCGTCTGATCGTGCGCCCAGCCCTCCGCTAGGGCTTCGGCGTTCGTCGCTCCAATCTACAAATAGTTGTCGATCGATCGGCCCGCGGCCGAACGCTCCTTACCCCTCCATTTCTTCCCTTAACATTTCAAGTTCCAGCCATTCCTCCTCGAGCGCTGCCAGCGTGGCCCGCTCCTTGTCGAGGGCGGCGATGGTCTTCTGGAATGAGGCCGGATCGCGCTCGTAATAGGCCGGGTCGGCGATGTTGTCCTCCAGACGTGAGATCGAGGCGGTCACCGCCTCGATCTTCTTGGGCAGCGATTCCAGCGCGAATTTCTGCTTGAACGACAGTTTCTTTGCCGGGCCCTTCGGCGCAGTCGCTTCGGTCCTGGCTGCCGCCGTCGCTTCGCTGGTCTCGGTCTTCGTCCGCGCCTTGCGGTCGTCCAGCTTGGTGCCGCCGCGCTGCGCCAGCATGTCGGAATAGCCGCCGGCATATTCGATCCAGCGGCCGTCGCCGTCCGGCGCGATCAGGCTGGTCACGGTGCGGTCGAGGAAATCGCGGTCGTGGCTGACCAGGATGACGGTGCCGGCAAAACCGGCGACCAGCTCCTGCAGCAGTTCCAGCGTCTCCATGTCGAGGTCGTTGGTCGGCTCGTCGAGCACCAGCAGGTTTGCCGGCCGCGCCAGCACGCGGGCCAGCAACAGCCGCGCCCGCTCGCCGCCCGAAAGCTCGCGCACCGGCGTGCGTGCCTGTTCCGGTTTGAACAGGAAATCCTTCATGTAGGAGACGACGTGGCGCTGTTCGCCATTGATGACGAGGTTTTCGCCACGACCGTCAGTGAGATATTGCGCGAGTGTTTCGGCCGGATCGACCGCCTCGCGCTTCTGGTCGAGCGTGGCGATCTCCAGATTGGTGCCGAGCCGTACCGTGCCTGAGTCCGGCTTCAATTCGCCGGTCAGCATCTTCAAGAGCGTCGTCTTGCCGGCGCCGTTCGGCCCGACCAAGCCGACACGGTCGCCGCGCTGGATACGGGTCGAAAAGCCCTTGACTACGGTAAGGCCGCCAAAGCTCTTCTCGATGTTCTTGGCCTCGATGACCAGTTTGCCGGATTCGGCGGCATCGCTGGCCACCATGGTCGCCGCGCCCTCGGCGCCGCGATGACCGCGAAAGCGCTGGCGCATGGTCTGCAATTCGCCGAGCCGGCGCATGTTGCGCTTGCGCCGCGCTGTCACGCCATAACGCAGCCAATGCTCTTCGCGCACGATCTGGCGGCCGAGCTTGTGCTGCTCGCGCTCTTCTTCTTCCAGCACCGTGTCGCGCCATTCCTCGAAATGGCCAAAGCCCTTGTCCAGGCGGCGGGTCTGGCCGCGGTCGAGCCAGACGGTGGCGCGCGATACGCGCTCGAGAAAGCGGCGGTCGTGCGAGATGACAATCAGCGCCGAAGAGGTGCGGGCAAGCTCCTCCTCCAGCCACTCGATGACCGACAGGTCGAGATGGTTGGTCGGCTCATCGCGGAGGAGAATGTCGGGCTCCGGCGCCATGACACGGGCGAGGGCAGCACGGCGCGCCTCGCCGCCGGACAGGTCGTTCGGCCGTTCCTCGCCGGACAGGCCGAGATGCTCCATCAGATAGGTGGCGCGGTAGGGATCGTCCGCGGGCCCGAGCCCTGCCTCGACATAGGCGCGGACGCTGGCGAAACCATCCATGTCTGGCATTTGCGGCAGGTAGCGCACTGTCGCCGAAGGCTGGCGGAACACCTCGCCGTCCTGCGGCTCGATCAATCCCGCGGCGATCTTGAGCAGCGTCGACTTGCCCGAACCATTGCGGCCGACCAAAGCGATCTTGTCGCCCGCCGACGCTGTCAGTTCCGCCCCGTCGAGCAGCGGCGTGCCACCGAAGGTCAGTTGTATCCCGTCGAGATTGAGAAGTGGCGGCGCCATGTCAGCTTTCAGGTAGGGGGAAAGGATGGGCGAGCAACAGCGCGCGGCCGCTGCCCAGGGCGATTTCGAGCCGGCCCTTGACCTCGTTGGAAATGGTCAGCGACGAGCCGAACGCCACCTCGACATGGTTCAGCGGCCATTTGGCGCCGGAGACGGTCAGGCCGAAAAGGTCGGAGAAGCCGAGGATCGAAAATAGCGTGCCGTCGGCGTAGTCGAAGCCGGCCTTTCCGGGAAGCAAGGGGATGCCTTCCTGTGCGCCGCTGGTCAAAAGCACCTCTATGCCTGCCTCGGCCAGCCGGATGCTGAGCGCGAGGTGCAGGAAGGCGTGGTCGGTGCGCTTGCCGCCGAACGCGCCGGCGAGCAGGAGCCGGGTCGCGCCGCGTTCGAGCGCAGCGGCGATAGCCAGTTCGCCGTCGGTCTTGTCCTTTTCTGCCGGAAACACCTGGCGAGGCACGGCGGCGAGATCATCCGGCAAATCCGCCGGCACCGAATCGAAGTCGCCGACCCAGAGTTCCGGCGTCAGGCCCAGCGTCCGGGCATGGCCGATGCCGGCGTCGGCGGCGATGACACGGGAGCCTTCGACCTGGCGGTCGAGCAGCGGCGTGCGGATAAGATCGCCGCCAAGCAGGATGGTGAATTTGCTCATATGCGTGGCCCTTACCAGCCCTGCTTGCGAAACGGAAGGCCGCGCTCCGGATACCCTGCAAACTTCAGCTTGCGCAGCACTTCGGCCGGGCCTATGTGTCGAAACGCTCTAACGGGGTGCTGGACGCGATCTTCGCGGACCAGCTGAGAGGCAACCATGCCAACCCGCTGAACCTGATCCGGTTTGTACCGGCGGAGGGATTAGACGTTTCGGACAGCCCGACGCCTCAATTCCTTTCAATGCGAACGAATGAGGCGCCGATGCGCACGTTTTTATACTCTCTTGTTTCGGCAATGCTGCTTGCCGCGTCCGTTCTCGCCGGCATCGGGCAGGCATCCGCGCAAGAGAAACTCACCGTCTATACCTATGAGAGCTTCACCGCCGAGTGGGGTCCAGGCCCCGCGGTCAAGAAGGCCTTCGAGGCGGAATGCGGCTGTACTCTCGATTTCGTTGCGGTCGCCGACGGCGTCGCGCTGCTCAACCGTGTCAGACTGGAAGGGGCCGCGACCAAGGCCGACATCGTGCTCGGCCTCGACACCAATCTGACGGCGGAAGCCAAGGCCACCGGCCTGTTTTCGCCGCATGGCCCGGTGTCGGACGTCAAGGTGCCGGGCGGCTGGAGCGACGATATTTTTGTGCCGTTCGACTATGGCTATTTTGCCGTCGTTTACGACACCGAAAAGCTGAAGACCCCGCCGAAAAGCCTGAAGGAATTGGTCGAGGGCAGTGCCGATGAGAAGATCGTCATCCAGGATCCGCGCACCTCGACGCCCGGTCTAGGCCTGCTGTTGTGGGTGAGGTCGGTCTATGGCGACAAGGCGCCGGAAGCCTGGGCCAAGCTCAGGGCAAAGGTGCTCACCGTGACGCCGGGCTGGAGCGAGGCCTATGGCCTGTTCACCAAGGGCGAGGCGCCGATGGTGCTGTCCTATACCACGTCGCCGGCCTATCACATGGTCGCCGAAAACACCGAACGCTATCAGGCGGCGTCCTTCGAGGAGGGCGCGTATCTGCAGATCGAGGTTGCCGGCATCACCACGACTGGTGCGAAGAATCCGCTGGCGGAAAAGTTCCTGGCCTTCATGACCGGGCCGAAATTCCAGGATGTCATCCCCGAGACCAACTGGATGTTTCCTGCCGGCAAGACCGACAAGCCGCTCAACCCAGCCTTCGACAAGCTCGTCAAGCCGACCAAGGCCTTGCTGTTCAGCCCCGAAGAGGTCGCCGCCAACCGCAAGGCCTGGGTCGACGAATGGCTGGCGGTGATGAGCAAATAGCTTCTGATTGACGATGATCACTCTACGGCGCCCCCCTCTGTCCTGCCGGACATCTCCCCCACGAGGGGGGAGATCGGCCATCATGCCGGCTTTCGCCAATCTCCGACATTGCCGGAATGAGCGGAGCGCTGAACCTGCCAATCTCCCGCCTCGTGGGGGAGATGTCCGGCAGGACAGAGGGGGGCGCGAAGGAACGCAATCCTCGCTAAGAATCTCGAATCTGGTGGTCTAGCGTGCAACGCGCGCCATCACCCGACTCCCGCATCAACGCCGGCATTCTCGCGCTGGCGGCAATAGCATTTTTGATTGGCGGGGCGTTTGCCGGTCTTGTCGTGGAGGGCACGAGCGACCCGTCCGGCGCCGCGTCGACCTTCGATCCCTATCTCTTCCGCGTTGTCCGTTTCACGCTGTGGCAGGCACTTCTGTCGACACTGCTTTCCGTCGTGCCGGCACTGTTCGTTGCGCGGGCGCTGTCGCGGCATCCGCGCTTCTTCGGCCGTGGCTTCATCCTGCAGCTCTTCGCCGTGCCGCTGGCGCTGCCGGCCATCGTCGCCGCGCTCGGCATTCTGGCCCTCTATGGCCGTGCCGGCTATTTCGCCGGCCTGCTCAGCGCGATTGGCGGTCAGGGTTGGCCAGGCATATACGGCCTGTCCGGCATCCTCGTCGCCCACGTCTTCTTCAACCTGCCGCTGGCAACGCGGCTGTTCCTTGAAGCGCTGGGGACAGTGCCGGCCGACCAGTGGCGGCTGGCGAGCCAGCTCGGCATGGGCGCCAGACCGGCCTTCCGGCTGATCGAATGGCCGACGCTGCGCGCGGCGCTGCCGGGCGTCGCCGGGCTTGTCTTCATGCTGTGCATCACATCCTTCACCATCGTGCTCACGCTGGGCGGCGGGCCGCGCGCGACGACACTGGAGGTCGCTATCTACCAGGCGCTGCGTTTCGATTTCGATCCTGCCCGCGCGGTGACGCTGACACTGCTGCAGATCGCGCTGACCTTCGTCGTGGTGCTGGTTTTGATGCGGCTCGGCGCCAACACCGTCGGCGATGCCAACCTGTCGGTGGCACCGCGCCGGTATCTTTCGGCAAGCGTCGGCGAGACCGTGCTGAACGCAGCATTGATCGTTCTGGCATTGCTGTTCGTCGCCGGGCCGATGGCGGCCACGGTGGCGTCAGGCCTTGGCGCCGATCTTGGCCGGCTGGCGGGCGAGAGCGCTGTGCGGCAAGCGACGCTGACCAGCGCAGTGCTCGCCTTGCTGGCGGCGCTGCTTTCGGTGGCGCTGTCGCTGTCGCTCGTCATGGCACGACGGGCACTGGCCCTGAAGCGTCGCGTCGGCGCCAAGACGCTGCTCGAGCATGCCACCGATACCGGCGCCGGCTTCGTGCTCGTCGTTCCGCCCATCGTCATCGGCGCCGGCTGGTTTCTGCTCCTGCGTACCGTCAGCGACGTCTTCGCCATCGCCCCTGTCATGGTCGTCACCGTCAACGCGGTGATGGCGATGCCGTTTGCCATCCGCGCTATTCGCCCCGGCTATGATGCGGCGAGCGAACGCCACGAACGGCTCTGTTTGCTGCTTGGCGTTTCGGGCTGGAACCGGTTCCGGCTGATCGACTGGCCGTCGCTGCGGCG
The DNA here is from genome assembly GCF_003997275.1 of Mesorhizobium sp. M6A.T.Ce.TU.002.03.1.1. Taxonomy (NCBI): domain Bacteria; kingdom Pseudomonadati; phylum Pseudomonadota; class Alphaproteobacteria; order Hyphomicrobiales; family Phyllobacteriaceae; genus Mesorhizobium; species Mesorhizobium sp. M6A.T.Ce.TU.002.03.1.1. The sequence continues at coordinate 8,108 of NZ_RZTI01000111.1, read as the reverse complement.
GCCGCTCGCCACCGGTTTCGCCTTTGCCATGGCACTGTCGCTCGGCGATCTCGGCGTCATCGCCCTGTTCGGTAGCGACTCCCTGCAGACACTGCCCTATCTCTTGCTGGCGCGCATGGGCAGCTACCGCACGATGGATGCCGCAGGCCTGTCGCTGCTGCTCGGCCTGGTCTGTCTCGCGCTTGTGCTGGCCGCGGACCGGCTGGGGCGGGGAGAAAAGACATGACGCTCAACAGCGCTGAAAACGGCACGGCTGTGCGGCTGGAAAAGGTTTCGTTCAGCCATAGTGAAGCGCCGTTTTTATTCGACGTCGCGTTCGCCGCCTCGAAGATCACTGCGATCATGGGGCCGAGCGGCTCGGGAAAATCGACGCTGCTCAATCTGGTGGCCGGCTTCGAGACGCCGCGGTCGGGCCGCGTGCTGATCAGCGGCGCCGATGTCGGCGCCAAACCGCCTTCGGCGCGGCCCGTGTCAATGGTGTTCCAGGAGAACAATCTCTTCGCCCATCTTTCGGTCGAACGAAATGTCGGCCTTGGCCGCTCGCCGTCGCTCAGGCTGGCTGAGGCCGACCACGTGGCAATCGCGGGGGCACTCAAGCGCGTCGGCCTTGCCGGCAAGGAACAGCGTCTGCCGCGCGAACTCTCCGGCGGCGAGCGGCAGCGTGTCGCACTCGCCCGCGTCCTCGTGCGCGATCGGCCGGTTCTTTTGCTCGATGAGCCGTTCGCCTCGCTCGGGCCGGCCTTGCGTGACGACATGCTCGACCTGGTAGCCGGCGTCCATGCGGAGCGGCGCATGACGGTGCTGTTCGTCACGCATCAGCCGGAAGACGCCCACCGTATCGGCCAGGACATGGTGTTCCTGGACAATGGCGCGGTTGCCGCGACTGGGGCTGTCGCCGATTTTTTCACCAAGGCTGGACCGGAAGCATTCCGGCGTTATATCGGTGCAGGTCCGTTTGGCCAAGGATCACGAGATGTTGCCCGGAAGCGGACATAATTTACGGCCAAACCGGCTTCAGGCGATGTGGCGTTTGCTTGCCTTGGTCAAAGTAGTGTGGCTAGGTCCTCCGATACTGGTCCGGCATAGACTGTGATTTGCCACTACAGTGCCGCGTGTGCTCGTGCGCGCGAAGGATGCTGTGGCAGTTTGATTTTGCGCATGATCCTTTTCTGAAAATCGATGCCCGATTTTCGGGGTCATGTGCCGAGACCCGAAAGGAAGCTGTTCTGCCGACCGGCACCGACAGAGTGAGAAGGAAACCGCTGGCGCGCTTCCTCGCGCTGGCCGGCTTTGCCATGGCGCTGGCAAGCTGCCAGATGTTCACGCCGCCGGACGTTCAGGAATCCGGCTTCCAGCCTTCCAGCAAACCGATCACAGTCGACAATGTCGCCGCCAACAGCAAGCTCGCCGAAATGGCGAAGGCGCAGCATCCGCGTATCCTCGCCACCTATGGCGGTGAATATTCCGATCCCAAGCTCGAGCGCATGGTCGCCAAGGTCGTCGGCCGCCTGACCGTGGTGTCGGCCAACCCGACCCAGACCTACCGCATCACCATCCTCAATTCGCCCAACGTCAACGCTTTCGCATTGCCGGGCGGCTATCTCTACATCACGCGCGGCCTGTTGGCGCTGGCCAACGATTCGGCCGAGCTCGCCGCGGTGATCGCGCATGAGATGGGCCACGTCACTGCCAACCATGGCTTGCAGCGCCAGCAGCTTGAGGCCGAGGAGGGGTTTGCTACGAAGGTCGTCTCGGATGTGCTCGGCGACAGCCCGACCGCCAAGGCGGCACTGATCCGCGGCAAGCTGCGGCTTGCCCAGTTCTCGCGCAATCAGGAGCTGGAGGCCGACGGCATCGGCATCAAGTCGATCGGCGAGGCGGGCTTCGACCCCTTTGCCGCCGGCCGCTTCCTGCAGTCCATGTCGGCCTACACCGATTTCCGCTCGATCAGCGGCGCCACCGACGCCAGCCTCGACTTCCTGGCGACGCACCCCAACACGCCGCAGCGCATCGATCTGGCGCAGCGCCATGCCCGCCAGTTCGGCGCGCCTGGCGTCGGGACGCGCGACCGTGACCCCTTCCTCGCCGGTATAGACGGCCTGCTCTATGGCGACACGCCGGAGGAAGGCTATGTGCGTGGCGAAACCTTCCTGCATCCGGGGCTCGGCGTGTCATTCTCGGTGCCCGGCGGCTTCATCATCGACAACTCGGCCGCGGCGGTGACGGCAACCGGGCCGGGCGACATAGCGATCCGCTTCGACGGCGTTTCGATCGACAAGAGCCGCCCGCTGACCGACTACATCCGCAGCGGTTGGGTGGCTGGTCTCGACGAAAGCAGCGTGCGCCAGGAAACGATCAACGGCAACGAGGCGGCGACGGCGCATGCCAGCGCCGAGGGCTGGCAGTTCGACATCGCGGTGATCCGCGCCGGCGGTCAGGTCTACCGGCTGTTGACGGCAGCCCCCTCTGCCAGCACCTCGCTGGACGCGGTGGCGCGCTCGGTCAGCGGCTCCTTCCGTATCTTGAGCGCGGCCGAGAAAGCGGCGCTGAAGCCGCTGCATATCCGCGTCGTCACGGTGCAGCCCGGACAGACCATGGGTTCGCTCGCCGCGCAGATGGTCGGCGTCGACCGCAAGCTCGACCTGTTCAGGGTGCTCAATGCGATGTCGCCCGGTGCTGCCGTTTCGGCCGGTGATAAAGTCAAGATCATCACCGACAGGTAGGGTGTGTCGATATTCAGGTGATGCCGGCCTGCAAACGGCAGTTCCTGCGCTTCCGGTGCTCACGTACTTTAAGTACGCTCCGCTCCGGTTCTCGGAAACCACCGTTTTCGGCTCGGCCTAACCTGAATCCCGACACACCCTAGGCGGCTGTCGCCAGAAACTCGGGGTTTTGCTTCACCAGCGCTATCTTGAGCTTTTCCATGGCGCGTGCCTCGATCTGGCGGACGCGCTCCTTGGAGATGCCGAGCGCCTCGCCGAGCGCTTCGAGCGTCGCGCCCTCGTCGCTCAGCCGGCGCTCCTCAATGATCCTGAGCTCGCGGGCGTTGAGCGCGCCGAGCGCCGTTTTCAGCCAGACAGAGCGGCGTTCGACATCGATCGTGTCACCCACGACCTCGTCCGGCAGAGGATCGTCCGAAACCAGGAAATCCATCCGCTCGGTGGCGCCCGCATCGTCGGCGAGCGGCTGGTTGAGTGAGCTGTCCGGTGCCGAAAGGCGGGAATCCATCATCGCCACGTCGGCCTCGGAGACGCCGAGCGCCACTGACACCTCGCGATAGAGCGAGGTATTCGAGATCGGCTCGGCGCCGTTTGCCAAGCGGGCGCGCAGGCGCCGCAGATTAAAGAACAACGCCTTTTGCGCCGAACTGGTGCCGCCACGCACGATCGACCAGTTGCGCAGGATGTAGTCCTGCATCGAGGCGCGGATCCACCATGTCGCATAGGTCGAAAACCGTACCTCGCGCTCCGGTTCGAAGCGGGCCGCTGCCTCCAGCAGGCCAACATGGCCTTCCTGGACCAGGTCGCCGAGCGGCAGGCCATAGTGGCGGAACTTCGAGGCCATGGAAATGACCAGCCGCATATGTGCCATGGCGATTTGGTGCAGCGCCTGCTGGTCGTTGTCTTCCTTCCAGCGCAGCGCGAGAAGATGCTCCTCGTCGCGCTCGAGATAGGGGGCTTTCATCGCCGCGCGGACCATGGTTCGCCCTGCCGTATCTTCCATCATGCCACGCTCCCTGTTCCGGGCGTTGTGGTGCGACCCTGAGCTGGCATCGTGGTTGAATTGGCGACGCCGCGCCCTACAACAGCCAAGAACGTGCCACGCGGGTGAATGGTTCCGCCGCTGAGGTCGCGTGGATTGCACTGTCCGAAAGCTCGTTGCGGCGGTCGCTACGCGGTCGGTTGGCGTGACTCGATGTGGGCTTTAGAATTGGATTTCGAAATCATATCATTTTTGAAATCTTATTCCTTATTTTGCAAGCCTGCATCTGTCAGTTTCCGGCGCTCACAAATGCGCCGGACACCGGCCAAGGACGGGATCACAGAAAAATGAAATGGCTCAAATCGCTTATCGTCGCCGCAACATTGCAGGTTCTGGCCGTCACATCAGGCCATGCCGGCGCCAATCTCGATCAGATCAAGCAGGCCGGTGTCTTCAAGGTCGGCACGGAAGGCACCTATGCCCCCTTCACCTATCATGATGCCTCGGGTGCGTTGGTCGGCTTCGACGTCGAGATCGCCCAGGCGATCGCCAAGCGCCTCGGCGTCAAGGCCGAATTCCTCGAAGGCAAATGGGACGGGCTGATCGCCGGCCTAGACGCCAAGCGTTATGACGCAGTCATCAACCAGGTCGGCATCACCGAGGCGCGCAAGGCCAAGTATGATTTCTCCGATCCCTACATCGCTTCCAAGGCGGTGCTGATCGTGCGCGGCGACAATACCGACATCAAGAGCTTTGCCGACCTTAGGGGTAAGAAGGCAGCGCAGTCGCTGACCTCGAATTTCGGCAAACTCGCCGAAACGAACGGCGCCGAGCTCGTCGGCACCGACGGTTTCGACCAGTCGATCCAGCTGCTTCTTACCGGCCGCGCCGACGCCACCATCAACGACAGCCTGTCCTTCCTCGATTTCAAGAAGCACAAGCCCGACGCCGATGTGAAGATCGCCGCGCAGGAAGAAAACGCCGACTATTCCGGCGTCATCGTGCGCAAGGGCGATCCGGAACTGGTCGCCGCCATCAATCAGGCGTTGGCCGACATCAAGGCCGACGGGACCTACCAGAAAATCGCCGACACCTATTTCGGCCAGGACGTTTCGAAGTAAGCGCATTTCATGGAGCGGGCCGGGTTTGCCGGCCCGCATGGCAAGCAAGTCTCGCGGCGAGCCGTCTTTGACGGCCGCCGCTTTTCGCGTGATATGACGACCGTATGGTCGCGCCTTGATGCTGCCGGGCCGGTTTTTGGGCGGCAATCTCGCAAGGAGGGTTTTCGTGCCGCATTGGCTGCAATTGATGCTGGACTCGTTGCCGACGCTGTTGTGGGCGGCGCTTATCTTTACCGTGCCGCTGACGCTGCTGTCGTTCGCCTTCGGGCTGTTCGTTGGGCTGGTCGCGGCGCTGGTCCGGCTGTTCGGCCCGAAGCCGCTGGTCGCCGTGGTTCGCTTCTACGTCTGGATCTTCCGTGGCACGCCACTTCTGGTGCAACTCTTCCTGATCTTCTACGGCCTGCCTTCGGTCGGCATCCTGCTCGACGCTTTTTCAGCCGCGTTGATCGGCTTCACGCTCAACATCGGCGCCTATACGTCGGAAATCATCCGCGCCGTCATAGGCTCGGTGCCGAAGGGGCAGTGGGAGGCGGCCTATTCGATCGGCATGACCTGGAGCCAGGCGATGCGGCGCACCATACTGCCGCAGGCCGGCCGCGTCGCGGTGCCGCCGCTATCCAACACCTTCATCTCGCTGGTCAAGGATACATCGCTGGCCGCCGCCATCACCGTGCCGGAGATGTTCCAGGCGGCGCAGCGCATCGTCGCCACCACCTATGAGCCGCTGATCCTCTATATCGAGGCGGCGGCTCTCTATCTGGCGCTGAGCTCCGTGCTGTCGGCATTGCAGACGCGCTTGGAAAAGCGGCTCAACCGCTATGGCGGCTTCCTGGAGGCGCGCTCATGATCGGCCTCACCGACATCGAGAAGCGCTTTGGCGACAACCTCGTGCTGAAGGGCGTGACCGTCACCATCGAGGAAGGCAGCGTCACCGCCCTTGTCGGTCCCTCGGGCGGCGGGAAAAGCACGCTGCTGCGCTGCATCAACCTGCTCGAGATCCCGACTTCGGGCACGGTGCGCATCGGCGACGACGCGCTCGAATTCCAACCGGGCGGCAAAGTTCCCGGCAGGGCCATCCAGCGCCTGCGGTTGCAGACGGGCATGGTGTTCCAGAATTTCCAGCTGTTTCCGCACCGCACGGCGATCGAAAATGTCATGGAGGGGCTGGTGACGGTGCTGAAATGGCCGACGGCGAGGGCGCGCGAGCGGGCGCTCGCCCTGCTCGAAAAGGTCGGCATGGCGCACAAGGCCGATGCCTGGCCGGCGACCCTGTCAGGCGGCCAGCAGCAACGCGTGGCGATTGCCCGGGCGCTGGCGCCGTCGCCGAAGGTGCTGCTGTGCGACGAGCCGACCTCAGCGCTCGACCCGGAATTGGCGCAGGAAGTGGTCGACGTGCTCAGCCAGCTCGCCCGCGAGGGCACCACCATGGTGATGGCGACGCATGATCTGCGCCTCGCCTCCAAGATCGCGCAGGAGGTGGTGTTCCTCGACGCCGGCGCCATCGTCGAGAAAGGCCCCGCCGCTGTTCTGTTCAGCAATCCGGAGCGCCAGCGAACCAAGCGGTTCATCGCGACGCTGAGGCAGGAGGCGGAGAAGGAAGGCGGCGGCGAAGATTAATGCATGCTGCCCCAAAAGGGCGTAGCGGTTTTGGCATAACGACATGCAAAAAACAAAAAACCCGGCGCGAGGCCGGGTTTTTCTGAATTCTAAGGCGAAAGCGCTCAGGCAGCTTCTTCCTGCTCGGCTTCTTCGTTGTCGGCCTTGGCGCCGCGCTTCGGACCCTTGTTGAGGTTCACCTCGATGAGGCGCACCGCTTCGGTTTCCGACATGCGGTTGACGGCCGCGATCTCTCGCGCCATGCGGTCGAGTGCCGCCTCATAAAGCTGGCGCTCGGAATAGGACTGCTCCGGCTGGTTGTCGGCGCGGTAGAGGTCGCGCACCACTTCCGAGATCGAGATCAGGTCGCCGGAATTGATCTTCGCGTCATATTCCTGGGCGCGGCGCGACCACATGGTGCGCTTGACGCGGGCGCGGCCCTGCACAACTTTCAGCGCGCGATCGACATAATCTTCTTCCGACAGCTTGCGCATGCCGATGGAGGTCGCCTTCGCAACCGGCACCTTCAGGCGCATCTTGTCCTTCTGGAAGTCGATGACGAACAGTTCCAGCTTGTGGCCCGCAACTTCCTGCTCGTCGATCGAGACGATCTGGCCGACGCCATGCGCCGGATAGACGATGTACTCGCCGGTCTTAAAACCGTGACGCGCTGCGCTGGACTTCTTCTGCGGGGTGATAGTTGCCATTACGCCATGAACTCCTTGGTGTGGTACCGGCATTCTGCCGGCCGAACTCGCGCGATCGGGTAACCGATCGTTAGCCGCGCAACGATGAACCCACCGGAAAAGCCGAGGCCGGCAAACCGCATAATTGCGATCGCCTGCCCCAGATCACTCTGGTCCGGATTGAGAAATTCACCTTTCAGTGATTTGGGGCGTTTGCGCCATAAATCGACGTTGTGTCACCGGCATGTTTGGTTGATGTAGCACAAAAAGTCGGAAGAATCAAGGTTTTGCTGCACGCGCGAAGGCCATGCGCCATCGCCGCCTGTCAAGGCGGTTAATGTGCCGTGCCTATTACGCGGCGTTATGCTGGCTGACTCAGCGGTCTTGTCAGTCGCCTTCGCCGGGCTCGGCGGAGAAATATTTCTCGAACTTGCCGGCCTCGCCATCGAAGGATTTGGCGTCGGCCGGCGGCTCCTTCTTGGCGGTGATGTTGGGCCATTTATCAGCATATTCGGTGTTGATCTGCAGCCATTTGTCGAGACCCGGCTCGGTATCCGGCTTGATCGCGTCGGCCGGGCATTCGGGTTCGCAGACGCCACAGTCGATGCACTCGTCGGGATGGATGACGAGCATGTTCTCGCCTTCGTAGAAACAGTCGACCGGACAGACCTCGATGCAGTCCATGTATTTGCATTTTATGCAATTGTCGGTCACGACATAGGTCATCAGTCGGCTCCGGGACGTCCCGTTTTTGTTGGGCTTTTTTGGTCAGGTAACGCCTTTACCCGCTGCTTGCAAGGGCAGCCATTGCCGCGCGACACCGATGTTCCGGAATGGAATTCCAGAGGGGCGATGCGGCTAAGCCCGGTTATGCGTCAGTCGTCGTCGAACAACCGGTCGGTATCCCGGCGTTCCTTCTTGGTCGGGCGGCCGCTGCCGGCATCGCGCAGCGCGGGAATCGCATCCGGAACGGCCTCGCCTTTTGGCACCGGCGGGGGCGACA
>NZ_RZTI01000110.1:0-20941 GCF_003997275.1 Mesorhizobium sp. M6A.T.Ce.TU.002.03.1.1 | reverse complement strand
TGTTCGGATCGGCGCCCAGTCCAGTTCCTTCGATACTAGGTCGAAAATCGTCTCATCCGACGCCGCCAGACCGTCCGCCAGACTCAACTGACCCAAAACACGATCCGCCATCCCGAATCTCCCTGCTGCAACCTTCACCACAGAATCACCGTTCGGCTTCTGTGCAAAGGTCTCCTTGTGGGAGAAGGTGTCGCCGAAGGCGACGGATGAGGGGTGTTCCAGGGAACGCGAACGCCTCATTCCTTCCAACACCCCTCTTCCGTCTTGGCGCTGCGCGCCAATCCACCTTCTCCCACAAGGGGAGAAGGAAAAAAGGGGCGGTCATGGCAGCGTTTCGCCGTCGAGGATCCGGGCATAGAGATCGAGATAGCCCTTTGCGGTGCGGGAGATTGGAAATCGGTCGACGGCAGAGTCCCGGCAGCGCTGCGGGGAAAGGCCGGCGATCGCGTCGAGGGCCGCAGCAAATTCCTCATCGCTGTCGAAGAACCGTCCGGTGTCGTCGTCGACGATCTCGGGCATGGCGCCGCGCCGCGTTGTCAGCACCGGCGTTCCGCACAGCATGGCCTCGACCGGCGCCATGCCGAACGGCTCTTCCCAGGCGATCGGGTTGAGAAAGGCCTTTGCCGCGCCCAGCAGGCGCTGTTTTTCGTCGCCGTCGACGACCCCATGGAAGCGAAAGCGGCTGCCCAGGCTCTTGAAGAAAACGCCATCGCGCCGAACCTGGCTGCGTAGCAACAGCCGCCAGCGCGAGCCACCGGCGATATCGAGGGGAAAATCGAATTTTTTCGCGAGATCGACCGCACGGTTCAGATTCTTGCTGGCGCGCGAGATGCCGGCGAGAAACAGAAGGCGATCGTTCTTCGAACCGGCCAGGCGGTAGGTGTCAGTCGGAAAGCCATTGTAGACGAAGGTCTTCCTGCCGTGGTTGCGCGCGTGGCTGGCGCTGACGAAACTCCAGTTTGGCTGCGGCCTGGGCTTTTCCGGGGAAAAGCCGTGCGCGGTATTGAGGGTCGGGAAGGGAACGTCGAGAAACCAGCTGTGAAAGTGGACGATATCGGCGTCCGCGGGGATGGCGGCCCGGCATTGCGCTTCCGAAGATGCATGCCGCACCTCGCAAAGCGGGTGGCTTGAGCCGGGATCGACAATCAGCACGACGCGATGGCCAAGCCGGGCAAATTCCCCAGCCAACCAGTCGACCTGGCGCTGGGTGCCGCCATAGCCCCTGGAGGGGATGGTTCCGGTCACCGCCAGTGCGATGCGCATCAGCTTGGCCCGCCAGTTTTTTGCTTGACCATGATCTTACCCAAAAACCGGTTTCCACTTTTTGGGATCATGGTCTGTCCGGCTCGACCTTCAGCGGCGAGCGCGGATGCAGCAGCAGCAGGATCGTCAACAGGCTGCAGACGATGCCGATCGCCGCGATGAGGCCGGCATCAAGCGTCGTCCAGCCGGCGCCTTCGAGCGGCTTGGCGTTGAACAGGGCGAAGGAATTATAGCTTTGCTGGTGCGAAATCAGCAGGAAGCCGGTCAGATTGTTGCCGAGATGAGCGCCGAAGGCCGCGCCGAGATTGCCGGTGACATAGACCACAAGAGTCAGGAGCAGCGCAAAAGCGGCGATCGAGGCCAGCACGCAGGCGTTGATGGCGGCGCTCGAGCTTGGGCTCCAATGCATCGAGGTGAACAGAAGTCCTGGCAGCAATGCCCAGATGAAGGGGTTTTTAAACCGGTTGGCCAGGCCCCTGAGGAGATAGCCGCGGAACAGCACTTCCTCGGACGAGGTCTGCAGCAGGGTCAGCGCAGCGATCGGGATCAGGAACAGCAGCCAGGACGACAGGCCGATCGCACCGCGCGCAATCTCGGGCTGCAAGAGATAGAGCAGGATTTCGGAGAGCAGCGATGTGATCAGCACCGCGGCCAATCCCTTGAGGAATCCCGAGCGCGAGACGCGGCGGCTGGTGCCGATCAGCGCCATCAGCGGCTCGCGATGGACCCAGCGCATGGCAACCCACAGGCCGAGCCAGATTCCGGCAAAGGAAGCGAGCGCGGCGAGGATTCCGGCGGGCGAAGCCATGAAATTCTGCACCGCCCCTCCTTCTATCGGGGCCGATGATGCCTGCCAGATAACAAAAAGATAGGCGCCGCCGAACAGCACGGCGACGGTTGTCGCGACCCAGAACAGGATGACGATCGCCGTTCCAAGCAGCAGGCGCGGCAGGGTCGTCTTGGCGTTGGGAATATGCCGGTAACGCTCGAAAGCGGTTGGATCGATCGTCACGCGGGTTCCTTGCCTGATGCATCGGGTCGCATGATCTAGAGCATCGGACCCAAAAGTGGAACCGTTTTTGGGAAAATCCGGTGCTCAAAAAGCTGGAGCGGCGGCACGCCGCTCCAGCGCGAAGCTCTGGATGAAACGATATCGGACCGAGGCGGCCGCCGTTGCTCTTGCCCAGCGGCCGGCCTGGTTGCTTGGTTATGTCAGCGCTCGACGTACATGATGCGTCGGGTGCCCGGATCGACTAGCGCCGGCTGGCCGTTCACATAGACATAGCGGTAGTCATAGTCCGGAATCTCGCGCAGCTCGACGGTATCGGGCAAGGTCGCGCCCGTAACCACCTCGCCCTCGAGATAGACCGGGTCGAGCCGGTTCGTGTCGATATAGGTGCGGACTTCGGCCGGAGGCCGCCTGATCGGCTCGATCGGCTCGCCAGCGACGATCGCTCCGGTATAGGTATCGTCATAGTCCATGTCGGCGGGCGCTTCGACGATGGCGATGCCTGCGTCGGCCGGGCGCCGGGTCAGGACAACGTCGTTGCCGCCGAAATCGGCCGTCACGTAGTCGGAATAGATCCAGCCCTGGCCATTGGCCTCCGCAATGGTGCACCATTTGCTGTTTTGGATGCAGCCCTCGAGGGTTGCCGACTGACCGGCAGCGAGCGTGCCGATGACCGGGTATTGCGGGCCGGGGCCGGCGCGCACGTTGAGATCGGCGACAGCCGAGACGGCGGTATCGGCCAAGGCTGCGCCCGACATGGCGACAAGCGCTCCGGCGACGGCAGGAAGCAGTATGCGTTTCATGATTTCGCTCCGTTTTCGTAATCCCTCGCGAACGAAAACGAAACAAGACCTCATGCGTTCCGGCTAAAATGCCTCGGCCGGCTCACGTTTTGTTCCAGTTTCTTTCGCTACACCGGTCAGGAGTTCATGGACGAAAGCCAGCTTCTGTGCGGTCACCTCCGAGATGACGAAGGGATAGAGGTCCGGCAGGCCCATGCAGCGGTTGATCGAGTTGGACGCTTCCGACAGCACCAGCCAGCGGGCCAGGATCTTTTCGAACGGTTCGGGAACGGCGCCAGGTTCCGACGGCGCCGGTTGCAGCTCGCCGCCGGTGTCGCCCCGCGACAGGTCGTTGGCCTCCACGGTTTCCAGCCGGCCGAGCGGGAAATTCAGCGCATGCACCATCTCCAGCGTGTCGGTGATGTGCAGATGGTGCGCCCATGTCTCGGCCCAGTCCTCCCAGGGATGGGACGTGGCATAGGCCGAAATGTGGCCCTGCTGCCAGTCGGGCACAGCACCATTGGCATGGTAGGCCTTCAGCGCCTGCTCGTAATCGACGCGGTCGTCGCCGAACAATGCGCGGAAGGCGGTGAGCCGTTGCGGGTCGTCGCGGATCAGGCGGTCCCAGTAGTAGTGGCCAAGCTCATGGCGGAAATGGCCGAGCAAAGTGCGGTAGTTCTCGCCCATCTCGACGCGCCGTCTTTCGCGCTCGGCCGAGTCCGCCTCGGCGACATTGAGCGTGATCAGGCCGTTGCCATGGCCGGTCAGGATACGTCCGCCCCCCGGACCGCCGCCGATCGGATCGGCGAGGAAGTCGAAGGCGAGGCCGACCTCGTCGCCGGCGTTCCGCTTGGGTGCGACCGGCAGTCCGGCAGCGAGCAGCGAATAGATTGCCCGCTTCTTTGCCGCTTCGACGCGAATCCAGCGACGGCGGTTGCCATCGACCGAAAGGTCCGGGATCAACTGGTTCAGCATGCAGGCGCGACAGAAGGCATGACCCGGTTCCGCCATCCAGTTGCAGGCGCACTCGTCGGCATTGGTGCACTGGAAAACGCCGCCGGCGCCGGACAAGACGAAGCGCGCATGCCCGGGATCGTACAGCACGGAGCTGGCGCAGTTCAGGCACTGGGCGTTCTCGAAGTAGAGGCGGTGCCCGCAATGCGGACAATCGAAGAGCTTCATCCCAATCTCAAATCATCAGGTCTTAAATCGTCAGGCCCGGATATAGTGCGGAGCGGCATTTCGCCCAAACGCCCGTCAGCGGCCGGCGTTCCTGCCGATGCTATTTTGCCGCAAGCTGGGCGGCGACCATTCTCGCCACCGCCTCGCCCGATAGCCTGGCGCCGCCGCAGGTCTGCATCAGCGGACCGGCCAGATGCTCGCCGGCGAAGAAGATTTTTTCGGCCACCGGCTGCATCAGCGTGGCGCGCGCCCGCGAACGGCCGGGCCGGGCCGCCGCATAGGCGCCGCGCACGAACCGCTCGCCGCCCCAATTGGTCATCATGGCGCGCCCGACATGTTTTCTGACGTCGCCGCCGAAGATGGCGCACAGCCGGTCGACGACGAAGTCGACGCCTGCCGCCTCGCCCGCCGCCGACATCTCCCAGGCGAAATCGCCGCCGACGAAGCCGACCATCAGGTCGAGGTCGAAGGGAAAGCAAAGGAAGTAGATGTCGTGCCGGGCCAGCCGCTCGATCAGCAGGTCATCGAACGGCTCAAGCCCGAGCCTTGTGCCCCTGATCTCCACAGGCAGCTTGGTCAGCATGCCCATCGGCAGGTCGAAGAAGGCAGCGAAATGCGTGTCGGGCAGCGCCGGCGCGAATTCGATCTCCTCGAAGGCGAGCACCGCCGGCGAGGCGGTGACGATGGCCGCCTTGGCGCGAATGGTGCCGCGATCGGTGACGCAGGCGACGCCAGGCACATCCCAGAGGATTTTCCGCACCGGCGTCGACAGCTCGACCGGCACGTCGGCGCCAAAACGGGCGACCAATGCGCCGAACCCCTCCTTGGTGAAATAGTTCGGCTCGAGATCGGCGGCGGCCTGAAAGTCGCGGATCGATATCTCGTCCTCGTCGGCGCCAAAATCCATTGGCCCGGCGAAGGTGGCGGCGGCGCGCGGCGCATGGCCCCTGGCCAGCAACGCCGAAAGGCGGTCGTCGTCGCCATCCCTGACCTCATGCGCCGCCAGCAGCTCGAACAGCCTGATATCGGCCGCCTTCATTGCGGCCTCTTCGTCCTCGCTGGCCTTTCGGTCGCGATAATAGAGATGATCGATATTCATGTCGTGATGGTGAAGCGTCCAGCGAGCGGCTTGTGCTTCGGGAAAGTAGGGATTGCGGTCGGCCGCGTGCAGCCAGGCGCAGCCGATGTCGAAAGGAACGCCGAAATGCTGATCGCTGGTCCAGGCGCGGCCGCCGATCCGGTTCATCGCTTCGAACAGCTTGAAAGAAAGGCCGGCTGCACGCAGGGTCTTGGCGGCGGAAAGTCCGGCCGAGCCAGCGCCGATGACCACGACGTCAACGTCTTCCATGAATATTCCAGCCCCCGCCACAATAATTACTTGATCGTAAGCAAGTTCTCCGGCATTCGCCAGCGCTGCGGCGGGGATACGTAAACGACTTCTTAGCGCATCGGCCCGAAAATCGGTTCCGATTCTCGGAAGCACGATGCGCAGATTAGAGTGTCAGAGCGTACTGCGTCCAAGTGGACGAACGCCGCTGCAACAGTGACAAGCGAGCGTTTCGCTGGCAAATTCGTATTTGGGACGTGATCCAGGCAACCAGGAGAGCAACATGGCATTTCTTGCCAAGGGAAAGATTTACGCAGCGGCAGCATTGATGATGCTTGCGGCGGCAACAGGTGCGCAGGCCGCCCAATGCGGCAAGACGAGTGCGGGCTTCGAAGCGTGGAAGGCAGATTTCGCCGCGGAGGCTAGGGCCAACGGTGTAGGCTCGAAGGGTCTAGCCGCTCTGGCTCGCGCGACCTACGCAACAAAGACGATCGCCGTCGACCGCGCCCTTCATAAGGCTTTCAGCGGCTCGGTGGAAAGTTTCATGAAGCGCCGTGGCGGATCTGCGATCATTGCCAAGGGCCGTGCGCTGAAGAAGTCGAACGCGGCGCTGTTCGACAAGATCGAACGGACCTACGGCGTACCGCCGGGTGTGTTGCTCGCCATCTGGGGTATGGAAACTGGCTTCGGCGCCTCCATGGGCAAACAGAATACGGTCTCTGCCATTTTAACGCTTACCTATGATTGCCGCCGTCCGGAGTTCTTTTACCCGCATGGCGTTGCAGCCCTGAAGCTGGTTGATCGCGGAGCGTTGAGCGCCTCGTCGGTCGGTGCCGCTCATGGCGAGATTGGCCACACGCAGTTCCTCCCCGGAAACGTTTTGAAGTATGGAGTCGGCAACAAAAATCTGCGCGACAAGAGCACTGCGTTGGCTTCCACTGCCAACTTCCTCAAGGGTCATGGTTGGCAGGCCGGCGCGGGTTATCAGGCGAATATGGGCGCAATTGCTGGCTGGAATTCCGCGAGCGTCTATCAACAGGCCATCGCCCGCATGGCCACGGCGATCGATGGCGATTGATAGAAATCTCTATTCGACGGAAAGCCCGGCCATGGCCGGGCTTTTTTGTTGATGTTCTAAGGTTACGACTGCCGCCGCTCGGCGGCACCCGGGATGACGGCGCGAAGCAGAGGAGCTAATTCGGCGAGCCGAGCGCCTTGTCCATCGCTTCCATGACCTCGGCCGGCCACGTGGTCCGCGCCGGCCATGCGTCCGGCTCGGGCTTGTCGCCGCGGCGGGCGAAATAGAGCTTTTGGTTGGCCGGATCGACCGCCATGAAGCCGTCATTGCCGCCGCAATCGTGCGGCACGCAGCCGCTGGCATAAAAGGCGCCGCCCGAGGCGGTCTTCTCGGTGCCGCCGCCGACCAGCAGGCTGGTCGCCATGTCGGGCATGTCCTTGCCGAGCAGCTTTTCAGCCGCCTTGTAGACGGCCTCATTGCGGAAGGCGTCGATGATGTTGTCGTATTTCGCCGGATCGATATCCTTCCAGCCGGTGCCCGGTTCCGGCATGTAGGTGAGATTGCCCGAGGTCGACAATCCGCCCGTAGGCGACCATTGCAGCGTCGGTTTCGAAGCTCCCGGCAAGAGATAAGGCACGAAATAGATGGCGCTGTCGGACACCGCGGCCGGCGGCGCGCCGCATTCGTCCTGCTCGACCGTGATGCTCTGGATCATGCCGCCTTCCGGCTTCCACACGATCACCTTGGCCGGGCCGCATTGATTGCCGCCGTCGCCGACATCGACCAGCGCCACCTTGACGCCGCCGACCTCGACTATTCTGTCGAAGAAGACGTCGTAATTGCTGGCCAGCTGCTTGCCGTCATAGGCCAGCACCTTCTCGCCATATTCTTCCTGCTGGGTGATGGTCAGCTGGCCGCCCTCGAACGGGACCGGTGCTTGGCTGTCATCTTCGGCTAGGGCCGCATTGCTCGACGCGCCCTGGTCGGCGGCCCCGCCGGACGCATCGTCAGCCGGCACGAGCACCATGTCGGTCTGTGCATGCGCGCCAGCCACCGACGTTAGAATCCACGCCAGCGCGCACGCGCCGGCAAGAAGCGAACGTGTCATGACTGTCCCTCCCTTCAGCCGCCACGAACCCGGCCTGTCGCAGCCGGGGTCATCGCACCGTTCAGGCCCAGGGGCGCAGCTCGGCGTTCTTCTTCTCGAACGAGGCGATGGCGCCGGCCTTTTCCATGGTCAGGCCAATGTCGTCGAGCCCGTTGAGCAGGCAGTGCCGCTTGAAGTCGTCGAGGTCGAACTTGACCACGCCGCCGTCCGGTCCGCGGATTTCCTTGGCTTCCAGGTCGACCGACACCGTAGCGTTGGAGCCGCGCGAAGCGTCGTCCATCAGCTTCTCCAGATCCTCCGGGCTGACGGTGATCGGCAGGATGCCGTTCTTGAAGCAGTTGTTGTAGAAAATGTCGGCGAACGAGGTCGAGATGACGCAGCGTATGCCGAAATCGAGCAGCGCCCACGGCGCATGCTCGCGCGAGGAGCCGCAGCCGAAATTGTCGCCGGCGACCAGGATCTGCGCCTTGCGATAGGCCGGCTTGTTGAGCACGAAGTCCGGGTTTTCCGAACCGTCGTCCTTGTAGCGCATTTCGGCGAACAGTCCGCTGCCGAGCCCGGTGCGCTTGATCGTCTTGAGATAATCCTTGGGGATGATCATGTCGGTGTCGACATTGACGATCGGCATCGGCGCGGCGACGCCGGTGAGCTTGGTGAATTTTTCCATGGTCTTTGCCCGTCTTCTTTTCGCTGCGGGGGATGTGTTGGCGCCCGGTTTACACAAAGAGGCGGGCAAATAAAAGGCGGCTGTCGTCGCTCGTGGTCCGGAACACAAGATCGGCACCAGACAGCTTCAAAACCGCCGCCCTATGGTGCACTTTCACCGGCATGACAACGCGATCCAAAATCCTCTACGCCAGCGAACCAGCCCTCGACGCTGCCGAGTTCCGCCGCGTGCTGGTGGAATCCGGCCTCGGCGCCACCCGGCCCATCGATGACGAAGTCCGTTTGAAGACGATGCTTGCCAGTGCGGATATGGTGTTGACGGCGCGCCTCGATGCGCCTGGCAAGCCGCTGGTTGGCCTCGCCCGCGGCATCACCGACTTTTCGTGGGTGTGCTACATTTCCGAGCTTGCCGTTTGCAAATCGGCGCAGGGGCTCGGCATCGGCAAGGGCCTGCTCGACGAAGTGCGGCGGCAGCTTGGGCCGTCCGTCGCCATCTCACTGATTTCCGTGCCCGATGCCGTCGGCTTCTACGAACGGATCGGCATGACGCGCATGGCGGACGCGTTCTGGTTTGGCCGCGAGGGTTGACGGCCTGGCTAGGCCTCTGCACCGCAGCATCGCCTGTCGCGATCCTTCGCGCCCCCTCTGTCCTGCCGGCACCAAAGAGGACCGTCGCGGCGCCGTTGTTGTTAGATCACGTTCAGCTCCCGAAAAGCCCGCCCTTCGGCGACACGGCTGTACCCAAACGCCGTGCAATCCACCGTGCGGTAGCCGCCATGCACGATCAGCTCGGCCAGCGCCTTGCCGACGGCCGGCGCCTGCTGCAGGCCGTGACCGGAAAAACCGTTGGCGAACAGGAAATTCTTCACCTCAGGATGCGGGCCGATCACCGCGTTCTGGTCGAGCGTGTTGTAGTCGTAATGGCCGGCCCAGGCGCGTGTCGGCTTGATCGCCTCGAAGGCCGGAATGCGGGTGGCCAGCACCGGCCAGATCACCTCTTCGAACAGCGGCCAGTCGGGCTCGAAATCGCCGGGGTCAGCGGGGCCGTCGCCCTCTTCCGGCTCGGCACCGCCGGTGATGTAGACCGAGCCTTCCGGCCGGACATAGATGCCTGAGGGATCGACCAGCAGCGGCATGTCGGCATATTTTTCGCGCGCCTCGAAGACGAAGACATTGCGCTTGCGCGGCTCCACCGGCAGCGCCAGCCCGGCCATACCAGCCACCTTGCCGGCATTCGGCCCGGCGGCGTTGATGACTATGCCGGCCTCGAGCCGCTCGCCATTGCCGAGGCTGACGCTGGTGACACGATCGCCCTGGCGCTCGATGCCGGTCACATCAGCGGTGATGAAATCGATGTTTTTGCCCCGCAGCGCCTTGCGGAACAGCATCAGCATGGCATGCGCGTCGAACCAGCCTTCGCCGCTGCGGCCATAGGCGCCGGCGGTGATGCCCTCGGCCGACAGCCAGGGGAAGCGACGCACCAACGCATCCGCATCCTCAAGCACGATGTCGGCGCCCTCGGCCATCTGCGCCTCGTGGTTGGCCCGCAGAATCGGCAGCCCGTTCTCGCCGGCAAGGATGAGATAGCCGCCCTCGCGAAAGCCGATATCGGCGTCGGCGCCGAACTCTTCCGTCAGCCGCCGAAACAGTTTTAGCGTGAACTGAGACAGGCGGATGTTCTCGGGAATCGAAAACTGCTGGCGAATGGAAGCGCAGGACAGCGTCGTTGCCGCATGGGCGAATTGCGGGTCGCGCTCGACCAGCGCGATCGAGCCCGAAAATCCTTCCCCGCGCAGATAATAGGCAATCGAGGAGCCGACGATGGCTCCACCGATGATCACGACGTCGTAGCGCACTTTTTCGCTTCTCCAGTTCTAGAGCATGATCCCGAAAGCCGGTTTTCGGAATCAGGCTCCAATTCATACAACCGGCAGGATGATCTCGAAGCGCGTGCCGCGCTCGGAGTCAACCAGCCGGATCGTGCCATCATGCGCTTTCAGGAGGGCCAGCACGATGCCGAGGCCCATGCCGGTGCCGCCTGAATCGCGGCGCGTGGTGAAGAATGGCTCGAAGATGCGGGCCTGGTTGCTGGGCGAAATGCCGGCGCCATCGTCGCTCACCAGGATCGTTGCCTTGCCGTCGACGCTCGCCGCCGTGATCGAAACCAGCGTTGCGCCATGCCGCGCCGAATTGTCGATGAGATTGGCCAGCACGATTGCCGCGTTCTCGGCCGAGATGCGCAGGCCGATATAACCGCCCGCCTCGATACGAACCGCCAGCCTGTCTTCGGCCGGCAGCAGCGCCAGTGCGCCGCCGAGCGACGTGCTTTCGCCGCTGGGGGCAAGATTTTCGGCGCGCGCCAGGTCGAGCAGACGACGCACCAGCAAATTGAGCCGCCCGGCGTCGGTGACGATGTTATTCGAGAACCGCCGCCGCTCGGCCTCATCCATCGCGCTGCCCGAATCGCGCAGCAGTTCGGCCGCCCCCTGGATCGCCGTCAGCGGCGATTTGAGCTCGTGCGAGACATGCGTGGCGAAGGTCTGGATGCTGTCCGAGCGCGCATGCAGCTTTTCGGCCATGTCGAGAAAGGCGGCGGACAGCGCTGCCATCTCGCTCGTGCCGTGGTGTTCGAGCGGCCTGATCGCTTCGCGGTCGCCGGCGGCGATGCGCTTCGTGCGTTCCATCAGCGCGTAGATCGGCCGGCTGACGGTGCGCAGGAAGACGAGCGCGATGAGCAGCGTGCCGCCGAGGATGGCGATCGCCGCCAGCACCACCTTGCCGCGCTCGCCATAGAGGTGCTTGACGATGTTGTTCGGCGTTCGCGACAGGTAGACCACGCCGGCGACCTTGCCGGCGACCGCGACCGGCAGGGCGACGAAAACGCGGACTCTCGTGCCGCGGCTCACCGAGTAGAGCGATGGCGGCGGCTCGTCGGAGATCCTCTGCCTGAGCGCGCTGGCGTAGCGGCCGACAAGTGCTGCGTGAACCTCCTCGACGGCGCTAAGCGACAGGCCGACCTCTTCGCGTCCGGCGATGACGACGCCTTTTGCGTCGAGCAGCCGGAAGCCGGCAAGCGTGGTTTTCTGCGTCTCGGCAAGAATGCCCGACAGGCGGGCCCCGACCGCCGCGAAGGCGGGATCGACGGCAGCGGCGGTGGCCGCGGGTCGGGTCGGCTGAACGGAGTCAGAGGCAAGATCGAGGCGCGGCTCGATCGGCCGGTAGGGAGAGTTCGGATCGCTGGCACTGGCGGCAGGCACGGCCGCTCCGAGCTTCTCGGCCGGGATGCCGGCGTCGCGGACCTCTTGCGCATAGATGGCGGCAAGGGCCGCACCTTGCGCGATCAGCTCGGCTTCGGTCTGGCGGATCAGCTGGTTCTCGTAGAGCCGGAAGAAGAACAGGCCGACCAGCGGCAGCGCCATCACCATGATGAGGATGGCGACAACGATGGTGGCGAGGCGCGGCCGCCATTTGCTGCCAATCCATTTTTGGGCGCTCACGCGCCGCACCGGCCCAGCCGGAAGCCGACGCCATGCACGGTCTCGATCGCGTCCGTGCAGCCGGCCGCCGCCAGCTTGGCGCGGATGTTGCGGATATGGCTGTCGACGGTGCGATCGGCGACATGGATGTTGGCTGCATAGGCATTGGCCATCACCATGTCGCGGCCGAGCACATGCGCCGGTCGCGCCAGAAACCCTTTCAGGATCGCGAATTCGATTCCCGTCAGCACCAGCGGCCTGCCATCGAAGCTGGCGGCGTGGCTGGCCGGCACCAAAGCCAGCCTGCCATGCGAGAACTGCCTGTCGTCGGTCTGTTCCGCCTTTGTCGGACGGGCGCGTCGCAGGATGACATTGACGCGGGCGACCAGCTCGCGCGGGCTGAACGGCTTGGTGACATAGTCGTCGCCACCCATTTCGAGGCCGAGGATGCGGTCGATCTCTTCATCGCGCGCTGACAGGAACAGCACCGGCACGTCCGATGTGTGCCGCAGCCGCCGGCAGACCTCCAGCCCGTCCATCTCCGGCATGCCGATATCGAGCACGACAAGATCGGGGGCGCGGCGCTCGATTGCCAGCAGGGCGGCAGCGCCGTCGGACACGGCAACCGTCTTCATCCCGGCCTTTTCGAGCGCAAAGCAGATGATCTCGCGGATGTGCGGATCATCGTCGGCGACCAGGATGTGATGCGGCATGAATCAGCGGCCCGGCACGAAGGGTTCGGAGCCCTGAGGAACCACGAACGGGATACGTGTGTCGAGAGTGCGAAGCAGCCGCCAGTCGCGAAAGCTCCAGGCGCGCCAGTTTTCTCGGGCCGCGCGATAGTGGGCCTCGTCCTGCCCAAGCAAACGGGCGAGCTCGCGGTACGAGGAAACGCTGGCCGCATTCGTCTTGCCCTGATGCTCAAGGAAGCGATCGAGCGCCGGCCAGGCGTCAGGACCGAGCGAACGCAGATACCAGAAATCGAGCTCGGTGCCCTGGCCGGTCATTTCGAAGGAGTGCTCGACATTGTAGTTGGCGATCAGCGCCGCGAAGTTGATGAAGCAGCAGGCATAGAGCGTCATCGAAAGCGTCAGAAGATTGGCGGAAAGCAGCCATTCATTGGATTTTTCGAGTGCGATGCGGGCGATGATCAGGGCAAGGCCCGCCGCCACCAGCCCCATCCAGACGAAGGCGGCGATGCGCCAGTAGGTCAGCGCATAGATGCCGATATAGAGGTCGAGCCGCAGGATCGACGAGACGACCAGCATGATGTTCTGCGCCACCCAGATATAGACCAGCCGGCGGATGAGCGGATCGCCGGAGGTCGTGCTGCCTGGCCGCAGCGCTGCCAGGACGAAGCCAGCGGCGAGCAGCGCCGTGACGATCAAGGGATAGGCGCCGCGATGCGCATAGGCGGCGTAGGTCAGCCCGTCGGGCAGGGCGATGCCGCCCCACAGATAGGTGACGTCGAGCGCGGTCTGCATCGCAAACAGGATGTTGAAGACGACCAGCGCGCGAAGAATGGCGGCCTTGCCGAAGATGATGTCCTCGATTGCCGTGGCGGGTTTTGTCGTCGTCACCTGGCCGACAGGCATAGACGATACCACACGCGGAATGGAGCGAAGAGAGCGCGGCAGGCGCGGGCGCAGAAAGGCCCAGACGCCGGCAAGCACGAACAGCCAGAAGGCTAGCCGCGGCAGCTGGATGAGCTTGAGCCACGCGAGCAGATCGATCAGCGACAGCCAGTATTCGATGACCGGATTAGCGGCGCCGAACAGAGCGAGAAACACCGTTCCCAGCGACAGCGGCATGACCCAGACGGCGATCGCCGCGAAGCGGATGCGGCGCCGGCCAAGCCGCCGCGCCGCCTTGCGCCAGCGGAAGAAATCGTGGACGAGCCGGAATGGTGCCGCGAGCAGGAAGAGCGCGACCAGACCGGCAATGCGGGCAAGCCCGCGCCGCAGCCGGCCGACCAGCGAAAGCGCGAAGACGGCCATGGCCACCAGCCCGATGGCGACGGACAGCGCACTGACATTTTCAATGAGCGGCAGCAGCCCGACAAACAAGGCGGCAAGTCGGAGCCACAGGCCGCGGACGCTGAGCGCCGAAGGCTGGATGGCCGCGGCTGCGGCGGCAAGCGTAATGCCGAACAGGAAAAGCGTGATGCCGACGGGCTGGCCGTAGAAGAAGAAATCGGCCAGCGCGGCAAGCAGGACCGCAACGCCGAAGCGCGCGCAATAGCTCGGCGCGGCCGTAAGCAACGATGTCATGATCGGACTTTCTCAGCGGCTTTGATCCGGCCGGCATATCTGGGCAGAGATTTGGGGATGAAGGGGAAGAGGGTCGCCGAAGTGCCGGGTGGATCGACGAGCCACCAATCTTCGCTACGGAGCCGGTAAGGCAGCGACCAACGGGGTTTTTCTCTCTCTTGCATGCCGCCCTTTTCGCCGGCCGAAATGCAGGCAGCGAGGCGGGTCCAAGGAGATTTTCGGGAGTTTTATGCAGTTTTTGTGCAGGCGAAGACGGCTTGCCTCGATCGGCCGCAGGCGGCATAGATCTGGGATGACGACCGAAACCTACCGCCCGCGCCGCTCGGTGCTCTACGTCCCGGCTTCGAACGACAAGGCACTGGCCAAGCTTCCGTCGCTGGCCTGCGATGCCGTCATCATCGACCTCGAAGATGCCGTAGCCCCCGCCGACAAGGTTTCCGCGCGCGAAAAACTGGCCGGCATCTTCGCCGATCGCCCCAGCCGCCGCTGCGAGATGGTCGTGCGCATCAATGCGCTTTCCAGCGAATGGGGCGCCGACGATTTGCTGGCTGCGGCACGCTGCGAGCCCGACGCCATCCTGCTGCCCAAGGTCGACACACCGCGCGATGTCCTCGAACCCGGCGACGTCCTCGACGACAATTTCGCACCGGACGCGGTGAAACTATGGGCGATGATCGAAACGCCCAAGGCACTGCTCAACATCGGACCGATTGCCGAGCTTGGCCGCGATCCGGCCTCGCGGCTGGTCTGTTTCGTTGCCGGAACGAACGATCTGGTCAAGGAAACCGGCATTCTCGCCACGCCCGACCGGCGCTATCTCACACCGTGGCTGATGCAGATGGTGCTCGCCGCGCGCGCCGGTGGCCTTGACCTGCTCGATGGTGTCTTCAATGATTTTCGCGACCTGGACGCTTTTGCGCGCGAATGCGGGGAGGCAGCCGCCATGGGGTTTGACGGCAAGTCGCTGATCCACCCGGCTCAGATCGAGGCGGCGAACCGGGCCTTTGCGCCATCTGCCGAGGCGGTGGCCGAGGCGCGCTCGGTGAAAGAGGCCTTCGCGCTTGCCGAAAATGCCGGCAGCCAAGTGATTGCGCTGAATGGAAAGATGGTCGAGCGGCTGCATCTGGCGCAGGCCGAAAAACTGCTGGCGAAGGCGGCCGCCATCGGGGCATGATTGGCAACTCACGACAGGAATGAAAAATGAAACTCTACCGCTTTCTGTCCGCTCCGGACGATTCCAGCTTCTGCCACAAGGTGACTGCGGCGCTGAACAAGGGCTGGCACCTGTTCGGCTCGCCGACCTATTCCTACGACCAGGAGGCCAAGGCCATGCGCTGCGGCCAGGCCATGGTGAAGGATATCGAGGGCCAGGAATACGGACCCGACACCAAGCTCAGCGACTGGTAGGGCGCTGACATCGCTCGTCCTTCGTCATCCTAGTAAAACAAGCTTATCCTGCTGTCCGAGTGAGCAGTTCTTGGCGGAAGCCGGAACGGCAGCCAACGGCGGCGCGCACGACCCGATCAGCGCCAAAAATGCAAGTCTGGCGCACTTTCCAATGCTAGTCGTCGCATCGCTGTCGGCCGCGAAAGGCGAAGCAAGCTCTATGACGGGCCGGCGTAGCTGTCCATTGTTTCCCTCGCGGTGCTATTAGTCGTGTTGCCGAGGGCGACCAATCACCGAAAGGCGTCTCCGACAGAAGCTGATCCCATGTCAGCTTGCTAAGTGAACAGTTTTAAAACTGTCCCGGGTTTCCCTGACGGCGGAAGGCCCGGCATCAAATGCTACGATTCCGAAACCGAATCGAAATCATTTCGCGGCTATGAACGCCGATGGGCGCGCATTTGAGGGGTGGATCGCCATGAGGTTGAGGTTCGAATTGCGGTCGGCATTGGCCCGGATCGTCAGCGCCATGGTGACATCCTGCTATGGTCGTTTTGTCCATTCCCGCGCCGCGAACCTTTCCATCGTCATGGCGCTGAGCCTGCTGCCGTTGGTCGGGGCGATCGGGTTTGCGATCGACTATACCAACGTCCTCCGCGAAAAGAATGAGTTGCAGGCCCTTCTCGACGCCGCCCTGCTGGGGGGCGCGGCGCAGGGCGCCACCTCCGCCGAGGCCACGGCGACGTCCCTGTTCAGCGGGTTCATCGCCGGCAGCCCGGATTTCGCGGCCGACCCGGACCTGAAGGCCAACATGTCCATCAAGCTGGACAACAGTACGCTCTCGGGCAGCGCGACCTACAGCTACCCGCGCTTGTTCCCGTTTGTCTTGGGCGACCCGACCGTCAACGTTCGCGTCACGTCCGCCGTCAAGATGGCTACGTCGGCCGTCCCTTGCATCATCGTCCTTGCGAATAACCCGCAGGCGCTGCTGCTCAATAGTGGCGCCAACGTGGATGCCGAGTCCTGCGTGATCGACGTTCATTCCATCAGGGACCCGGCCTTCATCATGAATGCCGGCGTCACCATGAACATCAGCAAGCTCTGCGTGAAGGGCACGAAATACATCAAGAACGGCGGTACGCTGTCCAAGCTGGAGACGGCATGCGCCGTCACAGCGGATCCCTATGCCGGCGCCATTCCCGAGCCCGCCGTTCCCTCGACCTGCACCACATCCGGCGCGCATGACGGACAGACGCAGACCTTGAACCCGGGACTGCACTGCTGGGTGAACTTCAATGGCAGCCCTACCATCACGTTCAATCCGGGCCTTCATATCATCAAGGGACCGATGATCATCAATTCCGGCGCCAAGGTCATCGCCGAAGGCGTCACCTTCTACTTCCCGGATACCGACAGCATGATCCAGGCCAACGGCGCCCTCACAATCACGGCCTCGGCCCCGAGCAGCGGTGCCTACAAGGATATCCTGATGTTAGAAAAGACGAGCGATCCCGCCAACAACGCCAACAAGCGCCAGTATGTGTTCAACGGCTCGAACGGCGAGTCTCTGACTGGGATCATCTATCTGCCCAACCGGGACGTCACCTACAACTCGACCACGAACATCACCTCCAGCAAGATCTCGATGGTCGTGAACACCATGATCATCAACTCCGCCAACTGGAAATTCAGCGGCATCGCCGGCCAGTCGGCGAAGATCTATCTCTCACAGTGATGCGCGCCGGCGCAAATGACGCCGAACCGGAGCAGGATAGCGGCGACGAAGCGTGGGCCGTTACTCCGCCGCCTCTTCGATCCGCTCCATATCATCGTCCGACAGGCCGAAATGATGGCCGATCTCGTGGATCAGCACATGGGTGACGATGTCGCCCAGCGTCTCTTCGTTCTCGGCCCAGTAGTCGAGAATGGCGCGGCGGTAGAGCGTGACGCGGTTCGGCCCCTCGCCGGTCTGCGGATTCCAGCGTTCGGCGATCCCGCGCCCCTCGAACAGGCCGAGCAGGTCGAAGGGCGTTTCTAGCGACAGATCGTCCATGATCTCGTCGGTCGGGAATTCGGCGATCTGGATGACGATCTCGCCGGTCAGCTTGCGAAATTCCTCCGGCAGATGGGCGTAAGCCTCCAGCGCCAGGAACTCCATTTCCTCCATCGATGGCGAAAGCTGGTCGTGCCAGACACGGGTCTTGTAGATGCGGGCCATGCTTTGTCCTTCTGATCCCGGCATATAGGCTTTCGAGCCGAAATCGGCAAATGGCCGGGTTGCCGTCCACACGCGGACAGGAATAAATTCCCCATGACTCCGCTTGACTCTTCGGGCGCCCTCTGGAATCTATTAGAACATAACAGGAACAATTGTGAGTGGAAGCTGACCGTCATGGCGACAAGCGCCGTGGCGCGGGAGACTGTTTTTGCCCTGCGCCGCCAGATCGCGAAGATCGAGGGAACGCTGCCCGAGCGCCTGGAGGCGCCGGCCGGCGCAGCCCCCGTTGATGCGGATGTCACACCCCAGAATCCAACAGCGGATGTCACACCCCAGGGTCTAACAATCGTCCGCCGCGGCCTCGCCGTGGCGCCGCCCGATGCGTTTCTGCGCACCGGCGCCGAGGGTCTCGATACCGCGCTCAGCGGCGGCCTGCCGAAGGCGGCGCTGAGCGAGATCCATGGCGCCGCGACCCGTGATGCCGGGGCCGTCGCCGGCTTCGCCCTGTCGCTCGTCAGCCTGATTCTCAAACAGGGGCCGCGATTGCCGGTCCTGTGGATCGGCACCGCGGAAATCTTCCGGGAGGCGGGCTTCCCCTATGCCAGAGGGCTTCACGCCGTTTTCGGCATCGAGCCGGAGCAATTGCTGTTTTCCGAAGCGCCAAAACTCCTCGACGCGCTGTGGATCGCCGAGGAGGCCGCCCGGATGACGGCGCTCGCCGCCGTCATCCTCGAAATCCGCGGCAGCCCGCAGCGGCTGGATCTCACCGCGACGCGGCGGCTGCACGCCCGGGCGCAGAATGCCGGCCGGCCGGTCTTCCTGCTGCGCCAGGCCGGCGAGGCAGAGCCTACGGCGGCACCCGTTCGCCTCATCCTGTCGGCGGCGCCGTCGGCATCCCGCCAGACGATCGCCGGGCCACTTGCCGGCTCGATCGGCCGTCCCGCCTTCACCGTCAGCATCGGCAAGAGCCGCACGGCCTTGCCAGGACAATTCACACTGGAGTGGAACCCCGATGAACACAGTTTCGAAGAAAGACGGGGCGAGGAAAGAAGGGCAGCGAATTCTGTCCCTGTGGTTCCCGCACCTCGCCGCGGAAAGGGTCCTGCGGCAGCGTCTGGGGCGGTCCTGGCGTTCCCGGCCGTCGGATCACCTGCCGCTGGTGATCAGCCATCGCCAAGCGAACGCGCAGCGCATCGCCGCCCTCGACGAGCGGGCTGAGGCGCTTCACCTGAAGCGCGGCATGGGCATAGCCGACGCGCGCGCCATGCATCCGTCGATCGACGTGGTGGAAGCCGATCCCGAGGCCGACCGCCGCCTGCTCGAAAGTCTTGCCGACTGGTGCGACCGCTACACCCCGCTGGTGGCGCTCGACGCAGCCGATGGCCTGTTCCTCGACGTCACCGGCTGCACCCATCTTTTCGGCGGCGAACGCTCGATGCTCGACGACATCCTGTCGCGCTTTTTCTATCAGGGTTTTGATGTCCGCGCCGGCCTTGCTGCCACGCCAGGTGCTGCCTGGGCGGCAGCGCGGTTTGCCAGTGACCGCATCGTCCCCGGTGGCGAGGAGGAGGCGCTTCTCGCACCCTTGCCGCTGGCGGCGCTGCGCATCGAGCCTGATATCCGCGCCAGCCTGGAAAGCGTGGGCCTGCGCACGGCGGGCGCCGTCATGGCAGCCCCGCGCGCGCCGCTCGCCCGCCGCTTCGGTGTCTCGCTGCTTTTGCGTCTCGACCAGGCGCTCGGCCGCCTCGACGAGGCGGTGTCGCCGCGCCTGCCGGTCGCGCCGCTTTCGGTCGAACGCCACCTCGCAGAACCCATCATGCTGACCGACGAAATAGAGCGGCTGGTGAAAATGCTGGCGACGACTTTGAAGGTGGATCTCGAGCGCCGCGGCGAAGGCGCAAGAAGGCTGGCGCTGCTGCTCTTCCGCGTCGACGGGGCCGTCAGCCGGATCGCCGTCGGCACGTCGCGGCCGCTGCGCGAGCCGCTGCTGATCCAAAAATTATTTCACGAAAGGCTAGCCGCGCTCGAACAGGACATCGATGCCGGCTATGGCTTCGATCTCGTGCGCCTCTCCGTCCTGTCGGCCGCCGCCTTCGACATGCAGCAGGCCGATCTCGCCGGCGAGACGCGCGATGACGGCGCCGATATTGCCCTTTTCGCCGATCGCATCCGCGCCCGGCTCGGCGACAGCGCGGTTTTGAAACCGGTTGCCGTCGAGAGCCATCTGCCCGAGCGCGCCGTCGCCACGCTTCCCTTCGCGGAGGCGCCGCAAAGGGTCTCTCCGCCGAAGAAGCCGGACAAGATACAAGACACTAAGCCTGGCTTCCGGCCGGAACGCCCCATCCGGCTGTTCCGTTCGCCCGAACCGATCGAGGTCCCGGCCACCGAAATGCCTGAGGGACCGCCCATGAACTTCCGCTGGCGGCGCGCGCTGTATCGGGTCGCGCGCGCCGAAGGGCCGGAACGCATCGCCCCGGAATGGTGGCGGGAGGCGGCGGGGCAGGAAGACGCGCCGACCCGGGATTATTTCCGCATCGAGGATAGCGACGGCCGCCGTTACTGGCTCTACCGCCAGGGTCTCTACGGCGCCTCTCAAGTCCCGCCGCGCTGGTTCATGCATGGGGTCTTCGCATGAACGCGCTGGCGGCCGTTCCCTATGCCGAATTCGGCATCCAGTCGAATTTCTCGTTCCTGCGCGGCGCCTCGAAACCGGAGGAGCTGGTGGTCGCGGCAAAGTTTTTGGGATTCTCGTCGATCGGGCTTGCCGACCGCAACACGGTGGCCGGTGTCGTGCGCGCCTGGCAGCAGGCCAAGGTGGAAGGCCTTTCCTATCATCCCGGCTGCCGCCTGGTTTTTTGCGACGGCACGCCCGACGTTCTCGCCTATCCGCAGGACCGCAAGGGCTGGGGCCATCTCTGCCGCATGCTGACGCAAGCCAATATGCGCGACGAAAGCGAAAAGGGCGCACCGCTTCTCTATCGCGACGACCTTTTCGAATGGGGCGATCTCATGTCGCTGGCGATCCTGCCGGATCTGTCGGCGCCAGATGATCTTAAAATGATTAGTCGGCTCAAGGATCGTTTTGGCAAGGCTTTGCGGCTTGCCGTTTCGCCGGATTATCACGGCAACGACCGCTTCCGCATCGAGCAGGCAGCTTCCATGGCTGAGGCATCGGGCATTCCGCTGATGGCGACCAACGACGTTCTTTACCATACGTCCGAACGACGCCGGTTGCAGGA